>CAZKRZ010000075.1:4020-6686 GCA_964555325.1 uncultured Muribaculaceae bacterium | reverse complement strand
ACCTGGCTGATGGCCCTCTGCATCATATCGCCGCTGCCTGCCATGACGAAACGGACATGCTCCGTACGGGCGAGCACCTTGGCTGCCGCCTCGATGAAATACTCGGGGCCTTTCTGGAAAGTGATTCTGCCGAGGAAGGTAACGACCTTGTCCTGGATACCGCGCTGTACATTCATGTCTGCACGACCGCTGAAATCCACGGCATTGTGCACGGTGACCACCTTGGCAGGGTCTATATGATACTTGTTGATGACTATATTACGGGTGAGGTCACTCACCGTAATCACCCTGTCGGCGGCCTGCATTCCGCGGGTCTCTATGTCCAGGACACGGGTGTCTATATGCTTCTCGTCGCCACGGTCATAAGAAGTGGCATGGACATGCACGACCAGAGGCTTGCCTGTGAGTTCCTTGGCAGCAATACCTGCCAGATAGGTAAGCCAGTCATGGGCGTGGATGACATCGAACTCATCCCTGTGCTGCATGGCTATTGTACCGCCGACCTGAGCATAACGGGACACCTCTTCCATGAGGTTGGCACCGTATTTACCGGAGAAATTGAATTTCTGTCCGAATCCGACTTCCGTACGGGTGACGGCATTCTTCTTCATCTCCTCGATAGCGGTATAATACTCTTCGGGATCCACATACGGCACGATGTTCGAGTCCACATACATGAATTTCACCTTGTTGATGAACTCGTCCACAGTGCTGCATTCGTACTCTACCGGCACATCGCTGGCATTGATGATACGGGCGGCATCCTGGTTCTCGTCACCAAAGGCATGAGGCATCACGAAGATAGACTCCACGCCATTGTACGCAAGTCCCTTGACAATGCCCTCGCATGCCGTGCCCAGACCTCCTGCGATATGCGGAGGAAACTCCCATCCGAACATCAGAACTCTCATAGTTACCCCTCTTTATGTTTTTTGACCATATAATCTATTGCGAGCAATGCGGATGTGCTGAGAGCCGATGAAATCGCTCCGTGAGGCTCTTGTGGCGGATCTCCGTCATACAACTCGGAGAATGCGCCCACACCATGTCTCGCAAGATCCTCGTAGAAGCCTGCGACGATACCCTCCGCCTTGTGCAGGAAAGACTCGCCTTTGATACGGAATGACACGTCCGCATACATTTCCAGCAGGAAAGGATGCGCACTGCCCTGATAATAGGCATGATCCCTGTCTATCTGCGAGCCGTCGTATACGCCTCTATAGGAAACATCTCTCGGAGACAGGCTCCTGAGGCCTCTCGGCGTGTACAGTTCATTGTCCACAACCCTCAGGACCTCTTGCGCCACCGCATCGTCCACGGGACAGTGTCTAACCCACAATGTGACTATCTGATTGGGCCTGATCTCCAAATGCTGGCCCGCTCCGTCCACATAGTCCGCGAGACAGTGCATCTGCGCATTGTAGAATGTAGGCTGGTAGTTTTTCTTGATCAGATCCCTGACCCTCGACCACTCCGACACAAAGTCACCGTGACCGCCATAGAGAGTCTCCATCTCCACGGCAAAACTCACCGCATTATACCAGAGCGCGTTGGTCTCCACCTGGTAGCCAGCCCTCTCCGTAACGGGACGGCCGTCCACATAGGTATTCATCCAACTGAGTGCAGTATTCTCTTTCTGCGCCCACAGCAGACCGTCCGCCTGCATGGCCACCTCGGCACGCACTCCGGGAAGATAACTCTTAACGATGCCGCACATGACATCTCCGTATTTGCGCCAGACATATTCCGGCGATGCGCCGAAGTCAATGTATTTCTGCAGGTTAACCGCCAACAGAAGAGGCGCTCCGACCTGCGTTGTGCGGCGGGACAGACGCTCCTGCTCATCGGCGACTATATTGTCGAGCACTTCCTCGAAGACTTTCTTATTGCCGTCAGCATACAGGGTCAGTCCCGGAAGCGACATCAGGCTCTCACGGAGCAGTCCGGTATACAGCCAGGACAGTCCGGCATTGATTTTGGCCTTGCCGTTGTGGGTACAGATGAGCCGGTCAGCCCAATAAAGGAGCTGGTCATGCCCGTCCACAGTCTCGTGCGCACGCTTTTCTATAGAGGTAAACTCCCGTTTGAGCATCTGCGGCTTCTCTTCGCGCATTGACGCCGAGAACACGACAGACTCCCCATTCTTGATAGGGACTTCGAAGTATCCGGGATTGTAAAGATCCTCTCGGCAGTCATATCCGCGACGATATTCATCGCTGTAAGTGACACCCTTGTACCAGCAGGGGGCGGAATTAAAGCGCGAGGCTCGACTGTTCATCTGCAGATACAGATCCGGGAATCCGGGATACATGCAGAACGACACTCCGCATTCCGCTTCCGAAGCCGCGGTGTCCGCGACCGGATTTTCCTGGGTAAGGGCATGTACATTCCTGAATGCCAACAGAGGGCGGAGCTGCAGCACCGCATCGGCAGGAGCATTCAGCAATTCATAGCGAATCAGTACCTGATCCCTGTCGGGCGCGAGTTCGATGCTCTTGCGGATGAGAATGTCTCCGATTTTATATGTAATCTGCGGAATCTTGTCCGCAACGAAGTCCACTATATATTTGTGTCCGCGGGGCTCGTATATGTCTCCGTAGCAATGAATGCCGAGATTGAACTGCTTGCCGCCGAGGACAATGCTCTCGTCGAGCGATGACAGCATC
>CAZKRZ010000075.1:0-4010 GCA_964555325.1 uncultured Muribaculaceae bacterium | reverse complement strand
GTACTTGTCTCCGCCGAACCTGTCCAGCGTAACTGCCAGCAGACCATGATACTTGCGTGTATTGCAAGTGATGATGGAGGTGTTGCAATAGGCTCCGGACTTGTTCGCAAGGATAATCTCCCGTTTGAGCGAGTAGGAGAGATTCACCAACTCGGACTTGTTGAACTTAAGCAATGCCATTATCGTGTATTCTTACCTGATTCAGATTTTTTCTTCAAATACCAGCGCGGTACGGCTCGGGAGATACAGACGGAGTTTTCCGTCCGATGTCGTATGGCTCTCCCCCGGGACCACTCTGCCAAACCCGCCGAATCTCTCATCGTCCGAACTCAATGCAAGCACGAAAGTGCCGGCCGGAGCCTCGAAACCATAATCCCCCAAAGACCCGACAGGATTGAAATTGAACGCAAAGATACATTTTTTGCGCTTGAATATCAATATATTCTTCTCCTCGTCGGCCCTCAGGAGTTCCGGACTGTCAAAAAGAACGGAACGGCTGCGCAGGAAATGCACCATTTCCCTGTCGAACTCCCTCAGGAAACGGAAACGCAGGTCCTCCCTGTCAGCAAGCGACCATTGTCTGCGGGCATGGGCATAGGACCATCCGTTGCCCTCTCTCGGGAAGTCTATCCACTCCGGCTGCCCGTACTCGTTACCCATGAAATTGAGATAGCCTCCCCCTGCGGCGGACGCGGTGACAAGGCGTATCATCTTGTGCAACGCCATTCCCCTGTCAACAGCCATATTGTCCGAAGCGATATCCATAGACCAGTACATATCCTTGTCTATCAGACGGAAAATGATGGTCTTATCCCCCACCAAGGCCTGGTCATGACACTCCGCATAACTGATTGTCCTCTCCTCGGCCCTCTTGTTGGTGAGTTCCCACCATATCTCGCCGGGCGACCACTGCTCGTCGCTCCTCTCTTTAATCCATTTGATCCAATGGTCGGCTATGCCCATCGCCATACGGAACCCGAATCCGACACCTCCCTCACTGAATGGCGCCGCCAGACCGGGCATACCGCTGACATCTTCAGCTATCAATATCGCATCCGCATATATTTCCTGCGTGAGCTGACACGCCAGGGACAGATATGTCACCGCGCTTTCGTCCACGCCTCCGTCGAAATAATAGCGGTAATCCCCAAAATCCTTTTCCAGTCCGTGATCCCAGTACATCATGCTGGTAACCCCGTCAAAGCGGAATCCGTCCAGCATGTATTCTTCCATCCAGAACTTGCAGTTGGACAGGAGGAAACTCCTGGTACAGTCCAGCCCGTAATTGAAGCAACGCGAATCCCACGCCGGATGATGTCCCTGCGGTCCGCCGTAGAAATACAGGTCTTCGCGCCCGTCAAACATGCTGAGTCCCTCCGCCTCGTTGCTGACGCTGTGACTGTGCACTATATCCATAATGACGGATATGCCCATGCCGTGGGCTTCATCCACGAGCCGCTTGAACTCTTCGGGTGTACCGAAACGGGAACTCAACGCAAAGAAGTTAGACACCTGGTAGCCGAACGAACCATAATAAGGATGCTCCTGCAAAGCCATAATCTGCAAGACATCATAGCCGAGCGCAGCGACACGCGGCAGCACTTCCTTACGGAAATCTTCGAATGACGCCACTTTCTCCTCCTCGGAACTCATTCCGATATGGCATTCGTATATAAAGGGATGTTCTTTCTTGCCGGGACGGGCATTCTGCCAGCGGTAAGGCTCGGCAGGATCCCATACCTGGGCACAGAATGCCTTGGTCTCCGTGTCCTGCACCGCCCTCACGGCATACGCCGGAATGCGTTCCGCTCCGCCGCCCGGCCACTCTATGAATATCTTGTACAGCTGCCCGTGACGCAGGAGCATTGCCGGCACGACTATCTCCCAACTGCCGTCACCGAGCGGTTCGAGGGCATATCCGTTGGTACGCCTCCAGTTGTTGAAGTCCCCGATCAGCCATATACGCGTGGCGTTGGGGGCATATTCGCGGAAAACCCAGTCTCCGGAAGCATTCTTGTGAAGCCCGTAATAGAAATGGTTGTTGACTCCGGCATAGAGGGAGCCTCCGGTCTCAAGTCCGGCCCGTGCGGCAAGAATCCTGTCGTGGCGCGCATCTATGGCTTCCCGGTAAGGAGCCAGATAAGGATCGCTGTCGTATATCATGATTATCGGGTATTGTCAATATTATCAAGTTTATCGCGGACAGAGCGCAGATATTCGCGGCAGCCGCGCACGAGGACATCCGCCCGTTCGAGGCATTTGTCTATGTCCCCTATTCCGGTAGCGGGGTCTTCCACACGCGCCGCAAGGGCGTCGAGCTCGGCTACCGCCTTGTCGTAATCAAAATTCTCCATTGTCATATCTTCCCTTTTACTTCAAGTTCGACCGTGCCGTCGGCAAACATCAGCCGTACGGTATCCCCGGAGGACAGTCCCTCCGCAGACTTGAGTACACGACCGGAGCCGTCAACGGCGAGAGTGTATCCCCTAGCGAGAATGTTCCGGGGGTCTGCCGCCCGTATCCTGCCGGCAAGCAACTCCACCTGCGACTCCATACGCGACACCTTGGACAGGAACGCCATACGCAGGCGGCTGATGCACGAGGACAGCTTCTCGTCCTCAGCCATGTAGCAATCTATAAACAGGTCCGCGAGCGCGGTCGGAGTCTTGGTATAGTCATGGGCGACCATATCCGCCACATGGCTGTCCCTGTCATGCCCTATCGCCATCAACACCGGTATCGGACAGGTGGCGATGGCGGCACACAGGTCATAATCATCGAAACAGGCAAGGTCCAGCGCAGAACCGCCGCCGCGCAATATGAGCAATGCGTCATAATGCACGTCCGACGCCACGGCCGCCTCCATTGCGGAAATGATGGATGCCGGTGCGCCTGCACCCTGCATCGTGGCCTCAAACAAATCCGTACGGAAGACGAATCCGTATTCATTCCCGTCAAGGTGTTTCCTGAAATCGCCGTATCCGGCGGCGTCATGGGCGGAGATGACGGCAAGGGCGTATGGCAATTGCGGCAGGCACAATTCCCGCTGCATATCCAGCAGCCCCTCCGCCTGCAGACGCGCTATGGTCTCGCGCCGCCTGCGTTCCTGCTCGCCGAGCGTCATGTCGGCGTCTATATCGTCTATCACCAAGGTCACCCCGTAGAGTTCGCTGTACGACATCTGCACGCGGACGAGCACCGAGATGCCTGCCTGCAGGCTGCCGCCGGTAGCCTCCGCGAAATAGCGGGACAGCATCGTATAGCGGGACTTCCAGATGACGGCGCGCGCCTTGGCGACGAGCACCCCGTCCCTCCCCTGGGAGAGTTCCAGATAGCAGTGCCCGTTATTGCGCACGCTCACCGAAGATATTTCAGCACGTACCCACACCCTGTCGGGGAAAAGTTCCTCAACTCCCGTACGCAGAGCGACGAGCAGGCTGTATAGGTCAAAAATCTCTTTTTCCATATCGTCAACCATGCAAAGTACACAAATTTAGCCAAAATTATGTATCTTTGCACCACCCTTGAGAGAGGATAAGATGAAGATTTCAGAGGCACGATTTGCAGGCAGCAGCACACGGATTTCCCAGAAGCCGGGACCGAAGCTCCCGGAGTTCGCGTTCATAGGACGCTCTAACGTCGGCAAATCCTCCCTTATCAATATGTTATGCAACAGGCGCGGACTTGCGAAGACATCCGCGACACCCGGCAAGACCAGGCTGGTAAACCATTTTCGTATCAACGACATGGTATCTTGTGGACCTTCCGGGATACGGCTATGCCAAGGCTTCGCGCAAGGGACAGGAAAGCATCGCTGATGTCATCAGCGACTATATCCTCAACTCCCGTGAAATGGTGATGCTGTTCGTCCTCATCGACTCCCGCCACGACATAGGGAGGACGGATATGGAGTTCCTCGAAGAACTCGGAGAGCACGGCATCCCGTTCGCAATCATATTCACCAAGTGCGACAAGCAGGGACCGAATGTGCTCGCGGCGCAGATAGAAAG
>CAZKRZ010000074.1:0-6752 GCA_964555325.1 uncultured Muribaculaceae bacterium | reverse complement strand
GATGCCGACGGCAAGGGCGGCATACTCAACCTCGTGACCAAGAGGGGAATATGCAAGGGCGAGGGCTCTCACCTGAGTTGGACACAGGTCGAAACTGGGTCTGCCGTGACATGGAAATACCCGAGCACCATTCTCAAGGGGGACAATTCATCATCGGAGTTCTATTCTGTCGCAGTGACCAACAACAGGCAGCAGGCAGACACCGGCACCAAGATGATACACATAGGCCGCAACACCCGCAGCAGGATAGTCAGCAAGGGCATTTCCGCAGGGTACAGCGAAAACAGTTACCGTGGACTGGTGAATATGCTCCCAGGGGCGGTTGGAGCGCGTAATTTCTCCCAGTGCGACAGCCTGCTCATAGGCAGCAACTGCGGGGCGCACACATTCCCCGTCATCAAGAATTCGTGCCCCGGAGCGACTGTAGAGCATGAGGCCACCACCTCCAAAATCAGCGAGGACCAACTGTTTTACTGTGCCCAGAGGGGCATAGCCCAGGAGGATGCGGTAGGACTGATTGTCGGCGGCTATGCCAAGGAGGTGCTCTCCCATCTGCCGATGGAATTCGCCGTAGAGGCCCAGAAACTGCTCTCCGTATCACTGGAAGGCTCTATAGGATAACAAACGACACTCAAAACGACAATGGACAACAATATATTGCTCGAAATCAAGGGTCTCCGCGCATCTGCCGGGGACAAGGAAATACTCAAGGGAGTGGACCTGACCATCGGACGCGGTGAGGTGCACGCCGTTATGGGACCCAACGGAGCCGGCAAGAGCACTCTGTCTGCCGTACTCACAGGCAAACCGGACTACAGCGTCAGCGCAGGCAGCGCGACATTCTGCGGCAAAGACCTGCTCTCAATGCTGCCGGAAGAAAGGGCTTGGGCAGGACTCTTCCTGTCATTCCAGTACCCTATGGAAATCCCCGGAGTGACCATCACCAATTTCATCAAGACTGCTGTCAACGCCAGGCGCAAGGCCGACGGGCTCGGTGACATGCCTCCCGGAGAATTCCTCAAATTGATGAAAGAAAAGATGAAAATGATAGGAATGAAGGGCGAATTTGCAAAACGCGAAGTCAATGTAGGATTCAGCGGAGGCGAAAAGAAGCGCAACGAGATATTCCAGATGGCGATGCTCGACCCCACTCTTGCCATCCTCGACGAGACAGACAGCGGACTGGATGTGGACGCCCTCAAGATAGTCGCCGACGGTGTCAACGCCCTGCGCTCGCCGGAGAAATCCGTCATCATCATCACCCATTACCACAAATTGCTCGAATATATCGTCCCCGACCATGTCCATGTGCTCAAGGACGGACGCATTGTACGCAGCGGAGGCAAGGAACTCGCCGACCAGATAGAGAGCAACGGATTTGAAGAGATATGAGCCGGCAGATATACATAGCGGGACGCGCTGACATTCCGTCGCATGTCGTACTCAGAAGCGGAGAGAGGCTCGAAATGACCCTCATCGTCCTGCCGGGCACGGATTGCGACATTCCCATAGAGGTGGATCTGGACGGAGAGGACGCCGAACTGGACATCAGAGGACTCTATCTGTGCGGCAGCGAGGAGAAGGTGGGCATCCGCGTCAACGTGCGCCACAACGTCGGCAACAGCCGCAGCAGCCAGATGTTCAAGGGAATAGTCGGAGGCCATGCCAAGGCTACATTCTCCGGTCTGATATATGTCAAACACGATGCGCAGAAAATCAAGGCATACCAGGCGGACCACAACATACTGCTCACCGATACGGCGACAGTGGACACCCGTCCCCAGCTGGAGATATACGCAGACGATGTCGAATGTTCGCACGGGGCCACTATAGGCAGGCTGAATGCGGAGGAACTGTTCTACATGCGCAGCAGGGGCATTCCCGAAGAGGAGGCCAAGGCCCTGCAGATGATTTCGTTCATATCCCCCGTACTCGCGGACCTCGACGACACGACCAAAGATACAGTGCTCGACGCACTTGCACACCTATGATATTACACACCAATGTCAAAATCAATCTCGGACTCCGCGTCATCGGACGCAGGGAGGACGGATTCCATGATATAGAGACCCTGTTTGTCCCCTACAACGGGCTGCAGGACCTGATAGAAATCACTCCCGACTATAACGACGGGGCGACGCTCATCGCGGAAAATCTGCCATGGCAGGCTGACAAGGACCTTACTGTCCAGGCTTATAACATCCTGCGGCGGGACTTCGACATCCCCGGTGTCCGCATCCGCCTCAACAAACACACTCCCGTGGGGGCAGGACTTGGAGGAGGCTCTGCAGATGCGGCATTCGTCATCAAGGCACTCAACAAGATGTTCGACCTCAGGCTGGATGACGGCCGCATGGCGGAATATGCCGCCGAGATAGGCAGCGACTGCGCATTCTTTATCTACAACAGCCCCATGTTCGGCAGCGGACGTGGAGAAGTGCTGGAGCCTTTCGACATAGACCTATCGCAATACAAGACCAAAGTCGTAGTGCCCGACGGCATTGCCGTAAACACTGCCAAGGCATACCGCGACCTCGACAAACTCCGGTCGGAAGACGGCTCAGCAGCCACCGGACTCAGGGAAATACTCCGCCGCCCTATAGAAGAATGGCGAGGAAGCCTCGTCAATGACTTTGAGAATGTCATATTCCCAGCACATCCGGAGCTCGCCGACATCAAGGAGGGCCTCTATCAGGAAGGTGCCGTATACGCGGCCATGTCCGGCTCCGGCTCGGCCATGTTCGGACTGTTCCGCAAACCCACGGACCCGGCTGTCCTTACTCTCCGCTAAAAACAAACGCAAAACCAACTAACACAAATTATCATGAAAACAAGTTCAGAACTCAGGCTTTCGGCGCGTAACGCATTGCGCGGCAATTGGGCAAAGTCAGTCATCGCCACTATCGTCTATCTGGTAGTTATCGGCATCATCAGCGCATTGACAGGCACAGACAGCACCAAGCCTGCCACGATACTCAGTCTCAGCGGCGTCAGCCTCCTCGTCTCCATACTCGTGCTGTATCCACTCGAATTAGGATTCGAGAATTCGTTCAAGGCTCTGTATCAGAATGGTGACCAGAATATCCTGTCCAACATATTCTCAATCCCACGCGAGCATTATTCGCACTATGTCTGGGGAATGTTCCTGATGCAGATCAAGATCATGCTCTGGACTCTGCTCTTCATCATCCCCGGCATCATCAAGTCATTCTCATACGCAATGACTCCGTATATCCTCGTCGAGCATCCCGAGATGCCGGTCGCAGAAGCAATCCAGGTGAGCAAGAGGATGATGAAAGGACATAAGTTCGATCTCTTCTACCTCTATCTGACATTCATCGGCTGGATTCTGCTGTCTATCTTGACCTGCGGAATAGGATTCTTCTGGCTGACTCCCTATATGACTACCGCAAAAGCGGCATTCTACCTCGACCTCAAGGCATCCGAGGGCGTCATCGAAGCTACTGTAATAGGATAATGCTGGAAGCGCTTACGGAACGGCTCAAGCCTTACGAAGGCCGTCTATACCTGATTCACGACCTGAATGTCACCAGTTGGGCGGACATTCTGGCAAAGGAAATACAGATAAACGCCCGTATGGGCATCAACGCCTGCGAAGACTACAAGACGACGGATACCGTCACAGACATCTGCCGCTTCCTGCTGTCCACAGGCGCTGACAGGGACGCCGTACTCATAGCAATGGGCGGTGGCATAACCACCGACATCGCAGGATTTGCCGCTTCCATATACAAACGCGGAATACGCTTTGCCCTCGTCCCCACGACGCTGCTCTCCATGGTGGACGCCGCGCACGGAGGCAAGACAGGCGTCAATATGGACGGTCTCAAGAATATGATAGGGACTTTCGCCAAGCCCCTGTTTACCCATGTAGACAGCCGTTTCCTCGCAACTCTCGACCGTCGGGAACTCCTCTGCGGTGCCGCCGAAATGCTCAAGGCATTCATAATAGAGGACAACGGCCACTATGAGCAGGCTGTAAGCCTGTTTTCCTCCGGGAATACGGATACACGGGCTCTGGGCGAACTCATAGACGCCGCCATAGCCGTCAAGAACGGCATCACTTCACGAGACCCCCTCGAAAACGGGGAGCGCCGCAAACTCAATCTCGGGCATACCATAGGCCATGCCGTGGAATGGTACGAGCACAGGCACGGCATAGAGTCTCCGCACAATCACGGGGAAGCCGTTGCCATAGGCATAGTGGCGGCAGCCCGCATATCAGAGGAGCGCGGGATATGCGCCCCGGGGCTCGCGGACAAGATAGCGGCAGACTTCAGCGCATGCGGGCTGCCGGTCAGTCTGCCCTACCCCATGGAGGAACTGCAGGAAGCCATAGACAAAGACAAAAAGAACATCGGCGGACAGCCGAGATATGTACTCATAAAATCCATCGGAGAAGTTACGATATGATCTGTGTCAGCATACAGGACAAGACCCTCAGCGAGATATACGACATCCTGGACCGCGAGGACGTGGAGATGGCAGAAATCAGGCTGGATCTCTGCGATCTCTCGGAGGATGAGCGCGAAGAATTGTTTTCCACCACCGACAAGCCGTTGATTGCCACCTGCCGCATAGGCAAATCGCACAACGCGGCGGACGCGGAAGAGATTCTGCTCCAGGCCATAGAGGACGGAGCCACCTATGTAGACCTCGAACTGGAGGCCCCTGTGCAGATGAGCAAGCACATAACCCATGCGGCACGCGAGGGAGGCATACAGCTGATACGCTCGTACCATGACTTCCGCACCACGCCATCTGCCGATGTCCTGTCGGATATGGCACGCAAATGCCGCAGATACGGCGGAGACATCATCAAGATAGCCACCACGGCACATGACGCGACCGACACGGAACGCGTCCTCTCGCTGTACGGACATTTCCCCGAAGGGAGCTTGATAGCATTCTGCATGGGAGAAGCCGGGTCAGAGAGCCGTCTCGATGCGCTTAGGCTCGGTGCTCCATTTACATACGCAGCCCTAAATGAGGAAGAATGCACCGCCCCCGGGCAAATGCCGCTCGACAGGATAAACGATATTGTCTACGGCAACAGGAGACGACTCCGCAGAGGGGAATTGCAGATGCCTGCATCCAAGAGTTTTGCACAGAGGGCAATAATGACGGCTGCTCTCGCCGAGGGACGCTCGCTCCTGCACGGCTACAGCCCATGCGGTGACACAGACGCCGCGATAGCACTCGCCCAGGCCCTTGGCGCACAGGTGATCAAGGACGGCGACACTCTGGAAATCACCGGAATAGGCCCTATAGAAGAGCCTCTCGACCTACCCTCTGTCAATGTAGGGGAATCCGGGCTGCTCGCACGGCTCTCCATCCCCGTCCTGGCTGAAATCAATGGTGCACCGGTACGGATTGACGGCTGCGGCACTCTTCTCAACCGCCCGCTCGCCGGAGCCGCAGACATCATGGCATCGTTCGGAGTAATGCTCTCCAATGCCGCTCCGCAGACGGGCAAGGATATAAGGATACCTGCCACAGTCAACGGCAGGCTTATGCCCGGCAGGGCGGACATCTCCGGCAAGGGTGGCTCGCAGATCATCTCCGGACTGCTCACCGCACTCCCTCTCGCCGAGGAGGACTCGACTGTATATGTGCACGACCCGAGGAGCATACCATATATGTTCATCACCCTCGACGTGCTCAAGAATTTCGGCGTCACTGTAGGCGCGGAGATGGAGGGGGACGATGATTTTATGGAGACGCAGGACCTGTCGCGCTGCACTGCTGTCAATTTCCATATCAAGGGAGGGCAGAGGTACCACGCAGCCGAACTCACGATAGAGCAGGACTGGAGCAGCGCTGCCGTATTCCTCGTTGCGGGAGCGATATTCGGGGAGGTCAGCCTGCAAGGACTTGACACCAAATCGCTCCAGGCTGACATCAGCATACTGGATATACTCGCAAATGCAGGAGCCTGCGTATCCGAGGACGAGGACGGCACTCTCAACACCTACAAGGCTCCTCTGAACGCATTTGACGCGGATCTCAACAACGCGCCTGACCTCTTCCCCATCGTCGCCGTACTCGCGGCGTTCTGCCACGGAGAGAGCCACATAGCCGGAATGGGACGCCTCGCCGGCAAGGAGAGCAACCGTTCGCAGGGTATACTGGATATGCTCGGGCAGATGGGCGTGGAGGCTACCCGCGATGGAGACACTCTCATTGTCAAGGGACACAGCCTCTCGATGCGCCTGCTGCGCGGAGAATTGCTGCACGGCGGACAGTACGCGTCTTCGCATGACCACCGCATGGCGATGGCTCTCAAGGTGGCATCGCTCGGAGCGGACTCCCCTATCGTGATTGACGATGAGGGCTGCGTAGCGAAGTCGTTCCCGGGATTTTACGAAACATTCGCAGCCTGAGATGAATACTTTCGGCAAGAGATTCAGAGTCTCCATATTCGGAGAATCGCACGGACCGCAGATAGGTGTCGTGCTGGACGGAGTCCCGGCAGGGATAAGCCTCTGTGAGAGCGACTTGCGTGAGGACATAGCACGCCGCGCCCCGGGAGCGGCAGGCACTACTCCGAGACGGGAGAGCGACGAGGCTCATATATTGAGCGGTGTCCATGAGGGGCACACGACTGGGGCGCCTGTAACTATAGTGTTTGACAACGCCAACACTCGCTCCGCTGACTACTCGCAGTTCAGGGACACGCCGCGCCCGGGGCATGCAGACTATGTGGCCGGGGTCAAATGGGACAATGCCAA
>CAZKRZ010000073.1:0-6772 GCA_964555325.1 uncultured Muribaculaceae bacterium | reverse complement strand
AACCCCGAAGTCATATTGTTCGACGAGCCGACTTCCGCGTTAGACCCCGAAATGGTAGGCGAGGTTTTAGACCTTATGAAGGAAATCGCCGAAGAAGGTATGACGATGGTAGTCGTTACGCACGAAATGGGTTTTGCTAAAGAAGTTGCGACGCGCGTAATTTTTATGGACGAAGGAAAAATAAAAGAGGAAGCCCCGCCCGAAGAATTTTTCACCGCCCCTAAAAACCCGCGTTTACAAGAATTTTTGTCTAAAGTTTTATAATTTTTTTTAATCGAATAAAAATGTAACAATCCGTCTAAAAGTCGAGATAATCGACCTATAGACGGATTTTTTTTGTTTGAAACGTAATTTGACCAATAAATGAAGCAAGGATCTTCCTTCGGGATAGCTGGAGTGAACTGCTTGAGAGGGGTGCAGCGAAGTCGCTCAAAAAAGCCTCCCTTGATTGCAAGGTGAGGGGGGGACCGCTTTAGCGGTGGAGGGATTGAATATAAATTTATCGATATTTATACCTATAAAGTTTTATATTGTATGCAAGAGGAACTTCTTGCGACGTGTTGATGGAAAAACAGAAGTTTTTCTGTCAATACGTTTTTTTTATTAAATATCTTTTTTCGGCATACTCGTTTATTTTTTATAGTTAGAATAAACGAGCAAAAAGAGCAAGTTGTCCCTTTTGACATTTTTCCTCTAAATAGCCTTGTCGAAGCAATTCGATAAGGTTTTAGGAAGATATAACGGCGGGCTGTTTACCCCAAACGGTATTTCGGTTCGTAATGCCGTTGCAGTCCGCCTTTATATATATAATTAACTTATAAGTCCTAACAATTTTAGGCAAGGAGTATTTATTATGAAGTCATTATTTGTTTTTAATCAAACTTTTACAGCAAACAGCAAAAAAAACGGAAAACCTTTCTACGTCGTTAAACTATTTGAACGTCGCGAAGCGCAAGATAAAACAGTTTATTTTCGTGATACACAATGTTTCGTAGAGTTATCCGTTTTTGAAAAAATATGCAAACAAAATTTTAAATTCGGCGACGTCGTTGACGTAGAACTCGCTCCCCCGGCGTATTTTGGCGCATCGGAACAACTTATAGGATTAAAACTTATCCTTGACAGTCCGTATAACGATATGTAATTTACCTCGTTTTAGCTCAAGAATAACAATATACAAATAAAACGGGTAAAAAAGGGTAAAAAATATGGGGTGTTTTTAACCTTTATAACTACGTTATAACGCACGCGCCCTAGACCTTGTCAAGGGCGCGTGGGTAAAAACGGGTAAAAACGGGTAAATAAAATTTTTTGTTTGGGGTGCAAAAAATGAAATGTAAACATTTTTGGTTCGCGGTTACAGAAGAATATTTACAATCTCAAAACGTGAACGTTTTAGACGTTCTTTGTAGTTATAAAACGATAAAAAAATGGGCGTACGTATTACACGACCGAGATATTTATACTTTAAAGGACGAGCAGATAAATCCAGACCATAAAGCGGGTACGCATAAGCCTAACCATTATCACGTTTATTGTAACTTTGGTAATCAAAGTATCGATTCTACTCTTTTTGCTTCGTGGTTTAAAATTAACGAGCATAGCGTTAAAAGAATCGAAACAACCGCAGCGAACTGTTTATTGTATTTTGTTCACGGAACGGCGGATTCGATTGCCGAGGGTAAATATCAATACGAGTGGAGCGACGTACATCATTCCTCTAATTGGAATCCGCAAGTCATGGCGGAAAGCGTAAGATATATAGGGCATTTCGAAGAGTTTAGTTATCGAGAACAGATAGATAAGGTTCATCAAATTTTCGACACTCAAGAACGCATTAAGGCTCAAAAACTATTAGACGACGCATTGGCAACGGAATTAAAATACCGTTCGACGTTTATAGACCGTTACATACAAGTAATGTTTATAACGGGTGAATCGGGAACGGGAAAAACGACGTTTGCACGTCAATTTGTCGAAAAACTTAATTATTTCGATATCGTGCCTAAGGAATATTGGCGTAAAAAGCCTAACGACAAAGAAAAACCGTTTCGACATCTCGATTACGGTGTTTCGGGGGCAAGTAACGACGTTTTTGAAAGTTACAAGGGCGAAGACGTATATATCCTTGACGATATGCGCGACGATAGTTTTTCGTTCACCGATTTATTGAAGTTTTTGGACAACCATACTAATAGTTCGGTAAAATCACGTTTCGTAAACAAGTGTTTCGTCGGGGTATTGCTTATTATAACGTCGGCGCTTCCCCTTTGTGATTGGTATCGTGGTGTTAATGGTCCCGGAAGAGAAGGATTATTGCAGTTATATCGTCGTATAGGTACTTACGTAGAAGTTTATAACGACGAAATACGTTTTTATAATACGATAGACAAAAACGGCAAACCTTACGGATTTTTTAAGACTATGCAAAACAGAACGCGTGATTATTACAAGGACAAGCCCGCGCGTATCGATTTAACCGAGGTTGCCTTTAAGGCTTTTGAGGGCGCGGAAGGTTTTATGGGTGAAATCGATAAAGTTTTTCTTGACTTCGAAGAAGAAAAAAGAAAAAACGGAAAACAATTAAGCATTGACGATGAAGTGTTTTCCTGAAAAAATTACGAGGTGTTTAGTTTATGAATATAGACTTTACGAGTTTAAACGACGTATATCATTTAGCGATGATAATCGTAGGCGTTGGTGCGCTAATCGTTTCGATAGTGGCTTTGGCTGTTTCTATAAAACGCGGTAAACGTCGGGATAAAAACGATTATAGGCGTAAAAAATAACCGCCCCGATTATTCGGAACGGTTAGTGAGAAGTCTACGCACGGAGACCAAACGTTCTTCTCTGTCAACGCGCATCAGCCGTTGCTACCCTGTTTATAGGGCGGTGGTCAATTGTTATTATATCATAGGAGGCAAATTATGTCAAGCGTAAATTACAGTTTAAAACACAAAGGTGTAAGATTAATTCCTTCGGAGGTTGCCTGGATCAAAGGTAAGAACGAAAAAATAAAGTTAAATCCTAAATATAACTTCATTGGCAAAATTGATACAAGGCTGCCGAACATGATCGTTACCGCGTCGGATAAGAAAAAACCGAAATATAAAGGTAATACGTACGATCTTAACGTAACGGCAAAAAAACAAATTATCGACCATTTTTATGACGAAAAAGGCAAACGGAATAAACGAACGGTTGCTTATTTCGGAATAGCAAAGAAAAAATGAGAGGTTTACGTTATGAATTCTTACAATAAAGGTCGGCGTTGGGCTTGGGCTGTTTTTAATTCTGCGGTTTCGAATTATGGCGAACTTGGTATTCGCAAATGCGACAAAGCAAGTCGAACTTGCAATAAAATTGCACAAAGCGGAAAGAAAAACGGAAAACGTTTACTAAAATCCGATTTAGCTTTTTATAGGGGTGCGGTTGTAGGTTTCCAAGAGTATTACAATAAGAAAATCAACTAAAAAATAACCGCCCCGATTTTTCGGAACGGTTAAGTTTGAGAGTCTACGCATTTCAGCCAAACGTTCTCTCTTGGTATCGCAGAGTTCCTCGATACTAACCTATTCAGGTCAATTGGCAAAATTATTGTAACATAGGAGCAGATAAATGTCAAACGTAAATTACGATTTAAAGCAAAAAGGTGTAAGATTAATTTCAGCTGAAGACGCTTGGGTAAAAACTAAAAGTGGCAAAATGAAATTAAATCCAAGGTATAAATTTATAGGAAAAATCGACACGAAAATTCCTAACGTTATAATCACGGCTAAAGATAACTGCAAGCCGAGTTATAAGGGCGATTTTAGCTCATTAAACACAATTGCAAAAGGACAAACTGTCAAGCATTTTTACGACGAAAAAGGCAAACGGAATAAACGAACGGTTGCTTATTTCGGAATAGCAAAGAAAAATAAAAAATAAAGGTGACGACTTACCGTCAAAGGAAGGTATAAAATGAAAAAAGGAACTTTTAAAACTATAGCCGTAATCGTGGCGTTTCTGCTTTTAGGAACCGCGGTGGCTGCTTGCATGACGCAAGGCTTCAAAGATTGGAACCCGTACGGTTGGTTCGATAGCAAAGAAGATTGCGAACACGAATACGGCGAAGACGGGAAGTGCGCCAAATGCGGTAAAGAAAAACCGAGTGAGGATAACGCTATAACCGGTTTCGTCGCGGGCGGACAAGATATCATCGGGAACGGTATTGCGCTGCACGTAATAAAAAACACAAAAGCGCTTAACGCTAACGAAGGTATTGCGACCGTAGCGGAAACGTCCGATTCGTATACCGTAACGGCAACCGTTTACGACTCTTCTTCTACCGCGAACGACGCCTTACAACTTGTAGACTACTCGATGGCGTGGGCAAGCACTAATAGTCTTACGGTTACAAATTACGTTACGATGACCGTAGACGGTACGAAGGCAACGTTTACATTGCAACAACCGTTTTCAACGCAAATTATCGTTACGTGTAAATCTACGTTCGATGAAAGCAAAAAAGCGACGTTGACGTTAGATTATTACCAAAGATTTTCCGATCTTGAATTTACTTGGAACGATGACCTTCGGTATACTGAGTCGGGCAGTCGTGGCATTTTTTCCGTTGATTTTTTAGATAACTGGGTATGTGGAGGTCCCGGTTCAAATTATTTAAACTATGCTTCTTTAAAATGCGCAACCGCTAATTTCGGTATCGGTTCTATTTCAAACGATATTAAAAATATTGCAGTGACTATTTCCGCAGCGGATTCTTTTTTAGAATATTTCAAGAACAAAAATTATCCCGGACCGTATTTATCCGGGCAAGCAGAATCTTTTACCAAGAATTTTGGAACAATTTCAGATTTTCAAATTTCTCAATTTGATATTTATAACGGGATTTGGCCTTTTATTTTTGCAAATACCACGCCGAGTAACAGTAACGGATATAAGTCTATGATGTTAGCAGGGTTGGAAAATACTTCCAATCAATTCAAATTAGATATAGTCGTAACGTTGACTCGCGGTGGTACGGTAAGTCAAACCTTTACGTTAAACGTAAACGTTCCTCTTGCGGTAAGTAAAGTGAGTCTTAATTCAACCGGTTACATATTTTAAATAATTTTTGCTACTTAGTTACGGGTATTATCGTCCGTAACTAAGTTTGCATAAAAAAATAACCCTGCATTTAAACAAGGTTACGAAAAACGGTCGACTATCGTTATTTTGTGCGTTTACCGCATATAGCCCAACGCAGTCCCTTCGGGACGCTTAAAGTCGTCTATTATATTTTAGCGAGGTATTTTAGAAATGTCAAACGTTTATCAACCAAAAAGAAAAGAATTAGCAAAAGTTAAAGTTGTATCAAGTCAATATTACGGCAATAATCGGCAAAAATTGAAATTTATCGGAAGTATTAGTAGACACCATACTAACTTTGTTACGACAAAAAGAAACGCAAAAACGGGCAAATGCACGTTTATAGACGATACGTCTGCTTTAACGAAAAAAACAAAAAACGACGTCGTAAAATTCTTTTCGAGTAAGGACAATAGTCGTAAAGACGTTGTCTATCTCGTCGTAGATAAAACGAAAGTATAAAAAATAAAGACAGCCTGCGATAGCGCACTCTGCCACATCCGTTTTCACGGCAGGACTGCTGTCTTTATATGTTTATTGTATTACGATTTTAATTTAAAGTCAAGCAATTTTTATAATCAAAAGAGGTGAATTTATGAAAATCACAAAACGAGCAAGAAATATATCAAACTTAATAACTTGGGTTGTCGTAATTTTATTGTTGATCGGTTGTGCGGGGATTATATATAGATTCACCGACGGTTTAAAATCGGACTTTAAGACGTTTTACGTCATATACGAGGGTGAAGATATTTTGACGGAAAAGCACGACGTTAAGTTTTTTGCCGACGAAAAATATCGTTTTGAGATTAAAAACCTTAAAGACTACGTAGAGGAAAAGAAAACGTTTTCGGTAAAAGTTTTTCCGTATTGCAACGAAGAAACGGATTTTAAGTATAGATTAGACGGCGTAGAGTATTTATATTCCGACGTCGGCGAGTTATCGGAAAGTTTTTACATGGAAATCGATGAAGACGGTTTTAGCATAACGGTACCGTCTTCGGTAAAAGACGTTCTTCAGAAGAAGTTTCCCGATCAAGCAGTCGAACTTAGCGATTCTTTCGGTGGCGGTGTCGAATATTTCCGGTTAGAAGTAACGAGCGAAGACGGACAAGCCGTCAATATATATTTCTCACTGAATTTCGGTGTAGATAAAGTAATTTTAGATAAAACGGAGTTGATATTCTAATGAAAATATTACGAAAAATAGCGGTGATTGTATTAGCCGTGTTTATGGCGATTGTCGGTTATATTCCGTATAACGTCGCATATGCCCAAACCGAAGAAAACACCGTGTTAGACGATTTAACGACCGATAAAAACTTCGATAAAAACGATTATCCTTCGATGAGTTATCAAGAAACCGTCGAAAAAGATCAAGAACTTCTTCAGCTAATTCAATTAGCGGAATCCGACGACGGCTTTTTGGTTTTGTATTTTTACGTACCAACGAGCGCTACTTTAGCAATAACCGCAACGACGGTCAACATTTCTTACGGTTATTCCGAACGTGGCGAAGGGTTATCACCGAAACTATATGATTTACAGTTGTTATCCGCCGAAGGTGTTTTTGCTAAATACCTTGTAAAGGGTTTTTCGGTAAAAAACGACGTAGAGCGTTATTATAACGTTGTAAGCGTTA
>CAZKRZ010000072.1:0-6970 GCA_964555325.1 uncultured Muribaculaceae bacterium | reverse complement strand
AGTGCTCCATGCCGCTGACCCTCGCCGCATCGAATATCGACTCAAAGCCCACCAGTCCGCTCTGTCCGAGCTCGGCGTGGTCCTTGATATGCAGCAGACGGAAGCGTCCGGGATATTTGTTGAAATACTCCACAGGATACGCCTGCGCCATGCAAGCCCAGTACACATCCATTTCAAAGAAGACATAACGAGGATCGGTGTGTGTAAGCATATAGTCATACACGACCTCTTCCTCCACCTTCTTGAACTCATGCGAATGGTTGTGATAACCGAAACTGATGCAGTTCTCCGCGCAGAGTTTGCCGACCGCATTGTAGTAGTCGCAATATGTCTGGAGATCCTTGAGAGTCTCAGGGAGACTCATGGCAGGGCACACGATGTACTCGCATCCGAGAGCCTTGTGATCCTCAATGCAATTCCTCCACCATGTCATGGTCTCTTCCGAAGGAGCGCCTGCGGCAAGTTCCTCGGCAGAAAGTTTCCTGGTGGTATGGGTAGACAAAGCCTTGAGGCCGGCAGCATCGAGATCCGACTTGAATTCGGCAACGGAACGTCCGAAAAACGAACGGTCCTTGTATCCGTACAGTTCGAGAGTCTTGTACCCCATATCAGAAAGCCTCGACAGGACATCCGCATGGTTGGCGGCATACTTCTCGGGGCTATTGATCAGAGTACGTACAGAATAAAACTGAAGGCCGACCTCCTTCTCCTGCCTGGTGCCGCATGACACCAGACAGAAAAGGAAAGCGGCCATTACAAATATCTTCTTCATAAGATATTCAGAGAATGACTACTCGGGCATTTCAGGAAGTACCCAGCCGTCGCGATATGTGTGCTTGATAAGCTCTGCGGCATAAGCCTGAGCATCAACGGGATCCGTATATGTCTTCTTGAATGTCGGATGTCCGTCGGTGACAGAGAATCCATCCTTGATCATAGTACGGATCTTATCCTCGGGCCTGATGTTGGTGAACTGCATGTTCTCGCCATCCCAGAGGAGCTCCCTATTAAGGGACTGGAGACGCACTGCGAGCACGCCCATCACGACCATCTCATTGAGAGGGCCTGCGACAGAGAAGTCAGACTTGGAAGGAACGCGGACTGCGGGATCTTCCTTGCAGGCACGGATCCAATCCATCTGGTGATCCTTCTTGCCAATCAACTGAGCATCAGCCTTGGGAGATGCAGGAACGCGACCGGAGAGGAGGAAAGGCTTGTCACCGTAGCAACCTACGACGAGAGTATCCTTGGTACCATAGAAGATGCTGCCACCACCGGAGATGATGAGGTCGACACCCTCGGGGAGACCTGCAGGACGCTCGGGCAGAAGACCGCCGTCATACCACCAGACCTCAACCTCAGGCATGGCAACCTTGGGGAGGTTCTCCCTCTCAGGGAATACCATCTTGACAATCTGAGCGTTAGGGGCGCTGTCTACGAGCAGTGCGGTAGAACTACCCTGTACCCTTGTAGGATATTTGAGTTTGAGGGCCTCGAACGGAACATGCAGGATGTGGCAAGCCATATCACCGAGTGCGCCTGTACCGAAATCCCACCAGCCACGGAAATTCCAAGGGGTGTAGATAGAGTTGTAAGGACGATACTTGGCAGGACCGATGAAGTTATCCCAGTCGAGAGTGGAAGGAATAGCCTCCTCCTTCTCGGGAGTGGAAAGACCCTGAGGCCAGATAGGACGGTTGGTGTAGCACTCAACCTTGCGGACCTCACCGATCTCACCATTCTGAATCCACTCGATGGCACGTGTGGTATCCTTGCCGGAAGCACCCTGGTTACCCATCTGGGTAGCGACCTTGTATTTGGCAGCAAGCTTGGTCAGGAGACGGGACTCATACACTGTATGGGTAAGAGGTTTCTCTACATATACATGCTTGCCGGCTGCGATAGCGTCTGCAGCGATGATTGCATGAGTGTGGTCGGCAGTAGCGACGACAACACCATCAGCATCCTTAAGCATCTCTGCATACATCTGACGCCAATCCTTGTATTTCTTGGCGTTGGGATATTTTGCAAAGACATGGTCGGCATACTGCCAGTCGACATCGCAGAGACCGATGATGTTCTGACCCTCGGATGCGAGTTTATTGATGGAAGCTGCACCACGGCCGCCGATACCGACACCGAGGATGTTCAGTTTGTCGCTGGGCGCGACTTTCTTTTTGTCTTTCTTTTTGGCAGCGAACATTTCAGGAGCCACAGAGACAGCGGCTGCAGCAGCTGCTCCGGTCTTGAGGAATGACCTGCGGGAAATTTCGTTTGACATATTGATTATGTGTTTTAGAGTTTACTCATCAAGATTCTTTACACGGATATTGCGATACCATACCACGTCGCCGTGATCCTGGAATCCGATATATCCCTTGTGCTCGTCACCGCCGCAGTTCTCGAGAAGCTCGAATGCGAGAGGAGCTTTCTCCTTGCGGAACTTGCTGGTATTGAGGAGGTCGGTCCACTCGGGAGTCCAGAGGTGATATTCGAGGACATTCTCGCCGTTCTGTGCGTGCACAACGGTGCCTTCGTAAACAACGATCTTGCCGGTGTTCCATTCGCCGTAAGGCTTGGAGTTCTGAGGCTCTGCGATGATCATGTCATAGAGCGAAGAAGACTGGCGGATACCGACGGTCTTGCCAAGCTGTGCGTCAGGATGGTTGGCATTGTCGAGAATCTGGTACTCGGGAGCAGTGATGTAGATATGCTCGTATTTCTGTGTACCGTCATCCTTGGTCCTCTTGACCTCACGGCCGAGATAGAACACACCGGAGTTGGCGCCTTTCTCTACCTTCCAGTCAAACTCGAGGATGAAGTTGTGCCACCTGTACTCGAAGATGATGTCGCCACCATCGCCTTTCTGGGCCTCGCCGCCGCCCTTGCCGTTGAACTTGAGGCAGCCGTCCTCAACAGTCCAGCGTGTAGGGAAATGGTCTTTGCCATAACCTCTCCAGCCTTTGGTGTCTTTGCCGTTGAAGATGCGATAATATCCGTCAGCGTCTTTCTCGTAGTCAGCGAGATTGACCTCGGGGGCGTTTACGATTGTGTACTCGGGGACATTGTCATGTGCAGGAACGACAATCTCCTGAGTCTCGCCGGTAGCGGTCTTCTGACCACCGCAGGAAGAGACTGCGAATACTGCGGCAAGCGCAGCTACAGTTGCAAGTGTCTGTTTCATTGTGTTGTTAGTTATTGAGTTTAAACGTTTGTAGCCATTACACATCCGTAGGCATGTCGGGCAGAGCCCAGCCGTCACGGTAAGTATGTTTGATGAGTTCTGCGGCGTAGGCATTGGCGTCCACGCGCTCGGTAAATGTCTTCTTGAATGTCGGATGTCCGTCCGCCACGGAGAATCCGTCCTCTATCATGGTACGAATCTTCTTGCCCTCGGGGATATTGGTAAAGCGCATGTTCTCGCCGTCCCATTCGAGTTCGCGGTTGAGAGCCTGAAGCCTTACTGCCAGCACACCCATCACGACCATTTCGTTGAATGGACCTGCCACCGAGAAATCGGATTCGCAGGGAATGCGCACGGCAGGATCCTCCTTGCAGGCGCGTATCCAGTCCTGCTGGTGATTGACTTCCGGCACACGGAGTGTGATAGGCACATCGGGCACGCGACCGGAAACGAGATAAGGTTTCTTGCCATAGCAGCCACAGATGAGAGTATCCTTAGTGCCATGGAATATGGCGCATCCGCCGTCCACATTGAGATTCTTGCCGGGACGGAGACCTGCAGGCCTTTCGGGCTTGAGACCGCCGTCATACCACCAGACCTCAACCTCGGGCATCGCCACGAGAGGCATATTGTCCCTCGCAGGGAATACCATCTTGACAATCTGAGCATTAGGAGCGCAGTCCACGAGCAACGCCGTAGAACTGCCCTGCACCTTGGAGGGATATTTGAGATTGAGTGCCTTGAATGCAGGGTGCAGGATATGGCACGCCATATCACCGAGAGCACCGGTACCGAAATCCCACCATCCGCGGAAATTCCAGGGTGTATAGATATGATTGTAAGGGCGATATTTAGCCGGGCCTATGAAGTTGTCCCAATCAAGAGTGTCGGGAATAGGGTCCTCCACAGAAGGTGTAGGCAGTCCCTGAGGCCAGACAGGACGGTCGGTAAAGCATTCGACCTTGGTCACCTCTCCGATTTCACCATTCCATATCCAGGAGCATACCTGGCGGAGACCCTCCGAAGAGGCTCCCTGATTGCCCATCTGGGTCGCCACCTTGTATTTGGCTGCGAGTTTGGTCAGCAGACGGGACTCATATACGGTGTGGGTAAGCGGTTTCTCTACATATACATGCTTGCCTGCGGTAATGGCATCCGCCGCGATGATGGCGTGCGTATGGTCCGCAGTGGCAATCATCACACCATCAACATCCTTGAGCAGGTCGTCATACATCCTGCGCCAGTCCTTGTACCTCTTGGCCTGGGGATATTTGTCAAATACATGCGCTGCATATCTCCAATCGACATCGCAAAGACCTACGATATTGGCCTTGTCCCCCATCTGGGCGAGATCGGAAGCACCACGGCCGCCGACACCGACACCGAGAATGTTGAGCTTGTCGCTGGGAGCAACTTTCTTCTTGTCTTTTTTACGCGCCAAAGCGTCCGGAGCCAACGAGATGGCAGCGGCTGCAGCAACGCCTGTCTTGAGGAAAGATCTGCGTGTTATTTCGTTTGACATGTGATAATGATTGGTAACCTTATTTTAGCGGCTCTAAATTCGCACTTTTTTTTCAAAATACAAAACCATACCCTTCGCAAAAATGCCGGGATTTTGCGCTTTTTATACAATATAGCACTCCAAGGCATTAGCAACCAATATAGGCAGCCCCCGAGCGCCGAAGAAAATATTTATTTTTTTCGCCACTAACTCGAGGCGACATAAGCAAGCGTGACAGCGGAGATCCTCGTACTGCTGTCATAAACATTCCGCAGGGCGTCATGGCAGGCGGCGAGAGTGGCACCTGTGGTAAACACGTCATCGACGAGCAGGATATGGCGCGGATTGCGGACCGACGGCACAGCCTTGAAAGCCCCGGCGACATTGGTATGTTTGCCCGAAACCCCTACCCGGGTCTGGGATTTGGAATAACGGACACGGCGGAGCATCTCCGGATGCAGAGTGCCCGGCAGATACCGGGTGAGCGAGGAGGCTATGATTTCCGCCTGGTTGTATCCCCTCGTCATAAGTCTGCGCCAATGCAAGGGCACTGGCACGATGCAGTCCGCATCCTGCGCAAAGGCACATCCTGCCAGCCGTTCCCCGAGCATTGACCCGAAGAAACGCCCCGAACCGACACCGCCGCCGTATTTCAGATGAGGGGTAATATGCCGGTACGGGGATGCCTCATTGTAGTTGAACAAGGCGGCGGCACAGCAATAAGGCTCTTCGGCAGCAGCCGTCAGACAACCGTTGAACTTGTCCGCCATCTCGTTGCGCCCGCTCTCCCAGAAATGCGTAAGCGGCATATCCGCCAGACATTCTATGCAGATATATCGCTCGTGCATGGCCAGGGGTTCGCCACAAACGACACAGACCCTCGGGATGACCATATCACCCAAGGATCTGAGTATGATGTCTATGTTACCCAAAACGAGGTCAGCAGCTCATCGCTCCGCAGACATTGATTACCTGTCCGCTGACATAGGAAGACAGGTCGCTCGCGAGGAATGCCGCAACTTTGGCGACTTCTTCGGGAGCACCTCCGCGACGCATGGGAATGGTCTTGACCCAAGCCTCCCGCTCCGCCTCGGGAATGGCATTTGTCATATCCGAGATAATGAATCCCGGCGCAATGCAGTTGGCGCGGATACCGCGAGGCCCCATTTCCTTGGCTATCGACTTGGCGAGGCCGATGAGTCCTGCCTTGGAAGCGGAATAGTTGCACTGTCCGGCATTGCCGTGCTCTCCGACGACGGAGGACATATTGATAATGCTGCCTCCACGCTGCCTCGCCATTATAGGAGTCAGCGCATGGATAAAGTTGTATGCTGATTTGAGATTGACATTGATGACAGCATCCCATTGAGCCTCATCCATTCGCAGCATCAGCCCGTCCTTGGTGATACCGGCGTTATTGACAAGTATGTCAATGTGCCCGAATTCCTTGTGAATCTCCGCCACAATATCATGAGTCTGCGCGAAATCAGACGCATCGGAGGCATACGCCTTGACCTTGTGTCCGAATGCTTCCAGTTCTTTTACAGTCTCTTCCGCCGCTTCGCCTATCACGAGATCCGTAAATGCGACATCAGCGCCTTCTTCTGCAAATTTCAATGCGACAGCCTTGCCTATGCCGCGTGCGGCGCCCGTAATGAGAGCCACTTTCCCATCCAAAAGTCCCATTATTCTATATTTTCATCGATTGTTCCACATCATCCGGCGCGATTTCCAGCCTGTCATGGCCGAGACGGCGCGCCCCGTCCTCTGTCACGAGCACATCGTCTTCAAGACGAATGCCACCGAAGTCATAATACCCTTCCAGTTTGTCGTAATTGACAAACTCGCGTGCCGTGCCCTCGCCTTTCCATTTCTCGATGAGGGCAGGAATGAAATATATGCCCGGTTCGTCAGTGACCACATTGCCGGGGACGAGACGGCGTGCCATACGCAGGCTGCCGAGCCCCAGCTGGGGCGAGCGTGACTGGTCGGCATCGTATCCCACAAGGTCCTCGCCGTAGTCTTCCATGTCATGGACATCCAGTCCCATATTGTGTCCGAGGCCGTGCGGCATAAAGAGACCTGCCACACCTGCCGCCAACATGTCATCCACATTGCCACGGACAATGCCGAGCTGCGCCAGTCGCTCCAGCATAATCTTTGCCACAGCGATATGCACATCGCGATATGCCACACCGGGACTCGTCAGAGATAACGCATACTCATTGCAATCGTATACTATATTATATATGTCCCTCTGTCTGGACGTGAATTTGCCGCCTGTG
>CAZKRZ010000071.1:0-6971 GCA_964555325.1 uncultured Muribaculaceae bacterium | reverse complement strand
GATGGCTTCCGTCACTGTTGGACGATTTCTTTAGTGAGGACTTTATGGGTGTGCCTGTGAGCAGGCAGTTTGCTACTCCGGCTGTGAATATCCGTGAGACCGAAAAGAACTACGATATCCAGGTAGCGGCTCCCGGCATGACCAGGGAGGACTTCAAACTGAATATCAATGAGAATAATGAGTTGGTAATCTCTTTGGAGAAGAAAGAAGAGAATCACGACGGAGACAAGAAAGAGGCGCAGGGCACATGGATCAAGCGAGAGTTTGCCTATGCTTCTTATAGCCAGAGTTTTGTCATTCCCGAGGATGTGGAGTTGGACAACATTTCCGCCAAGATGGAGAATGGCGTGCTCAGCATTGACCTGCCCAAGAAAGAGCCCAAGAAGGAAACTCCTGCCACCAGGCAGATAACCATCGGCTGACAGGCTCAGCCTTCAAATCAGGCTGTATAGTTCACGAGGTGACCGGAATCCACCGGCCACCTCGTTTTTTTGTTTATACCTTCAGATCCTCGCCTTCGCTCTTGGCGACGATGGCTGCAACGCAGGTGTCTCCGTAGACATTGACTGCCGTGCGCAGCATGTCGAGTATCCTGTCCACACCGATGACGAGGGCTATTCCCTCAGGGGGCAAACCGACGACATTGAGTATCAAGGTGAGCATGACCATCGCGGACATGGGTACTCCTGCCGAGCCTATGGCGCATAGCAGGGATGTTATGCAGACGAGCGTGGTCTGGGCGGCGGACAGTTCTATGCCGTAAGCCTGGGCAATGAACACGACAGCAACGCATTCAAGCAGGGCGGCTCCGTTCATGTTGATAGTCGCGCCGAGCGGAATCACGAAGTTGGCAATCTTGTCAGAGACTCCGTCCTTGTGTTTGACGGCATCAAGGGAGAGGGGTATGGTCGCGCCCGATGACGCTGTAGAGAATGCCATTCCGAGGGGCTCTGCCATGTTTTTGAGGTGCTTCCAAGGATTGACCTTGCCGATAATCCTCATTACCAGAGGGAGTGATACGAATATATGGAACAACAATCCGCTGGTTACAGTGACCACGTACAACAGCATATTGCCGATGAGGGCTCCGAAGTCCTCCACGCGGCTGAATTGGACGGCAACAATGGCAAAAACTCCGAGCGGAGCGACTCTCAGCACCCAATTCATAATGGTCATGGTGAGATCGTACCCTCCGTGGAGCAGGTTCATCCATGACTTTTCGTGTTCCGGGGAAATCTTTGTAAGGGCAATGCCTATGAGGAATGCGATGAATATCACCGGTATCGTGCTGTTGCCGGCAAGTGCTGCCACTATGTTTGACGGCACAAACCCTACAATAATATCCATAATGGTATATTGTTGAATTGCAGGGATTTCTTTTGCAAGACCTATGTTTACCCTTGCTCCTGGCTGGATGATTTCCACGAGAATGATGCCTGTGACAATGGCAATAATCATCGTGAGGACATAGAGGCCTATGGTCTTGCCGCCGAGGTGTTTCAGATCTCTGGGATCTTTGGCGCAAATGTCATGTATACTGATACTTATGGAGAAGAATATTATCGGCACTATCAGCATGCACAGGGCATTCATAAACATCGTGCCTATCCATCCGACCCAATCCTCGACTCCATTCCAGAATGCACCCGCGAGCCCTCCGAGAATAAGGGCAATGATTATCTGAATATATAATGGTATTCTCTTTTTGCTTACGCCTGTACTCATTTCTACAAATTGCAGTGTTTTTATTCAGTGCCGGACCTTTCCCTGTCGGGCTTCCAATGGGGAGTTGTAAAGATAGCAAATCCTGTGGTGCGAAGCAAGTGTTTGTGAATATGTATTTAATTATTTATCAAATATTTAGGTGTTGCAATAATCATAGAAGTTTCCGACCTTGCGTGGTGAAAAGAGGAGGATGCCGTGAGCATTCTTCGTAACTGAAAGATTATGGAGGGATTACGGAAAAATGAAATGACATTCGAGCAGAAGCTCGAATTCTGTATGGCAGAGTTGCGCAAGTCGGTGCTGTTTGATGCCGTGAGCGATGAGGAGATGGAGGAGTTTGCCGCACAACTCGCAGAGGAAGAGTATATTGACATCACCACGGATTGGGGGTTCAAATACTTTTTCGGTAATCACAAGGACATTCTCATGATGTTGCTGAATGACATATTGCCGGAAAAGATAGTGGACTTGAGTTATAGCCCGCAATCGACAGTGAAGCGTGCTTTGCGCGACAAGCAGGTGGTCTTTGATGTCTATGCGGTGGCGGAAGATGGGCGCAAACTGATAGTGGAGATGCAGAAGCGTGGGCGCTCTGATATGAGGGACAGGATATTGTACTATCTGGCAGAACTCATTGTCGGGCAGATGCAGGCGGGAAATGCCCCGTATGCTCTGAGTCCATCGTATGTCATTTGCATCATGGATTATGAAATGGAGCATTCACGGGATGCCGGGGATGACCAACTGGTATTCGAATACAATCTGTCGGAAAGGACGACGAGGGAGCCGTTCAGTGACAAGGTCGGGTTCTATATGCTGGAACTGCCCAGGCTGCAGCGGTTTACAGGAGATGTCGGGAGTCCTGTGGCTCAGTGGTTTGCCCTTATCAAAAATATTGCTAAATTCGCTCGTGATAGGGATTTGGGGCGTTTTGCGACGGCGGTGGCAACGGCACGTGTCGGTGGTCTGACGGAGCAGGAACTTAAAAACTATTTCAGTACGATGATATCAGAACGAGACAGAATAGCAGAGAATGAGTATTCTTTCCAGCAGGGCTATAAAAAGGCGCAGAGAGATATTGTAGCAGAAAACGAATACTCTTTCCAACAAGGTTATAAGAAAGCCCAGGAAGAGGCTGGAGCGGCGTCATGTGGATACGCCAAGAACATGCTGTCTGACGGCATGCCCATCGAGACAGTGTCCCGATATACCGGGCTGCCTATAGAAAAACTGCGCGAACTGCTATAGACTCAGCCTCGCAGACAACGCATGGAATTGAGGATGGCGAGTACGGTAATACCGACATCTGCGAATACCGCCATCCACATATCAGCCATTCCGACCGAAGCAAGAGCCAACACCAGCAATTTAACGGCTATTGCGCCCACAGTATTTTGTGTGGCGATGCGTATGGTCTTCTTTGCTATCCCGACACCCGTGGCTATCCGCAGCAGGCTGTCATTCATCACCACGACATCCGCCGCCTCTATTGCGGCATCAGACCCGAGCGCTCCCATTGCGATGCCCACATCCGCACGCGCGAGCACCGGAGCATCATTGATGCCGTCACCGATAAATGCGAGACTGCGCCCCTTGGCTTTGGTCGCGAGAAGCCTTTCCACCTCTGATACCTTGTCCGCAGGCAACAGTTCTGCCCTGAATTCATCTACACCTACCTCGTTGGCGACATTCAGAGCAGTGTCGGCCCTGTCGCCTGTCAGCATGACTGTCCTGGAGACCCCGGATGCCCGCAATTCGCAGATGGCCTGCGCTGCATCAGCTTTGATCTGATCCGAAATCACAATGTGTCCGGCATACTCGTTACCCACAGCCACATGCACGATAGTGCCGGAGTGTTCGCATTCTTTCCATTGCGCCCCTACGCTGTCCATGAGTTTGCTGTTGCCGACATACACGCTCTGACCGTTTACAACGGCTTTCGCTCCCAGCCCGGCAATCTCCTCAACACTCTCCACCGAACAACCGTCATCCTCGTACCGGTAGGCATTCTTTAGCGAAACGGCAATCGGATGTGTTGAATACCGTTCCACATGGGTGGCTATATGCAGGAGACTGTCCTCATCCATCATTTCCGGATGGATAGCGCTCACCCGGAATGTCCCCTGCGTCAATGTGCCGGTCTTGTCAAATACTGCAATGTCGATTTTGGCGAGGGCTTCCAGATAATTTGAGCCTTTGATGAGAATGCCTTTGCGTGAAGCTCCTCCTATGCCTCCGAAAAACGCCAGCGGCACGGATATGACGAGGGCGCACGGGCAAGAGACGATGAGGAACATGAGCCCTCTATACAGCCATTCTGCAAAGCAGGCGGAGAAGTCCCCGCTCAATGCCGGTACCGCAAATGCTATCAGGACGGCAGCCGCGACCACCACAGGAGTGTATATCCTGGCGAAACGGCTGATAAAACGCTCGCTGCGGGACTTGTTTGCGGCGGCGTTCTCCACGAGATCCAGAATCCTTGCGGCAGTCGATTCTCCGAACGCCTTGCTGACCGTGACTCTGAGGACTCCTCCACGATTGATACATCCCGAAACAATATCGTCACCGACAGTTATATCGCGAGGAATGCTCTCTCCGGTCAGCGCAGCCGTATCGAGGCTGGAACATCCCTCTGTCACGACACCGTCCAAAGGGACTCTCTCTCCAGAGCGGATGACTATAATCTCGCCTATGCGCACGTCTTCGGGAGAGACTGTCTCGATAACGCCGTCGCGCTCGACATTGGCGGTATCCGGCCGGATAGACATCAGTCCCGAAATGGATTTACGGCTTTTGCCCTCCGCGATATTCTCAAACAATTCGCCGAGCTGGAAAAACAGCATGACGAATACCGCTTCCGGGAACTGATGTTCCGCTCCCGGCAAAAATCCTATACACAGAGCACCTATCGTAGCGACACTCATCAGGAAGTCTTCATCCAGCATCTCCCCGTGCAGGAGTTTTTCGGCGGCTTCCATGAGCGTCTCATGCCCGGCTGTCAGATAAGGCACGAGATAGACGAGCAGCAACTGCCAGGTCTTCAGTTGTGCGGTATGTTCTATTATTGCGGCGATGATGAGCAGGATTGCTGCCCCGAGTATGCGCGCGAGCGCAAGCTTGTTTTCCTTTTCCATGACGGTATCCTTTGTCCACGGATGCCGTCATCTCAATATAGTGTCCGGCCGCATCCGGCAGGTGCAAATTTCGTCACGCGGCAGTGCAAGAGGAGTGCAAAAAGTTGAGTTTCAGGCCTCCAGCATCGAAGTCAGCCGTATGAAGTCCTCTACCGACAGCCTCTCGGCGCGCAGGTCGAATATCGGATCCGAAGTGTCTGTGTCCGGCCGGAAAAGCGGTTTGAGAGCATTGCGCAGAGTCTTCCGCCTCTGGTTGAATGCCGTCTTGACCACCGTGCGGAACAACTTCTCATCGCATTCAAGCCCCTGCCTGCCATTGCGTTTCAGACGAATGACCGCGGACTTGACCTTCGGCGGCGGAGCGAATGCGCCCGGACCTACCGTCAGTACATATTCGATATCGTACCATGTCTGCAGCAGTACGGACAATATGCCGTAGACCTTGGAACCGGGAGCCTCGGCGATGCGGTCGGCGACCTCTTTCTGTATCATGCAGACCACCTCCGGGACTCTGTCCTTGTTATCGAGGATCTTGAAGAATATCTGTGAAGATATATTGTACGGAAAATTGCCGATGACCCTGAAATCACCGTCGAAGAGGCTATTCATGTCGAGCCTGAGGAAATCCGCCTCAAAGAGTTTTCCCTCTATATCGGGGAAATGCTTGGACAGATATTTGACGGATTCATCGTCAATTTCCACCGCCTGCAGGTCAATATCCTCCCTCTTGAGCAGGAACTGCGTCAGCACCCCCATTCCGGGACCTATCTCCAATACATCTCTGACCGGACTGTCCGCCCCGAGCGCCTTGACGATAGCCATTGCAATATTCTTGTCCGTCAGGAAATGCTGCCCGAGTGCCTTTTTTGCTCTTACCTCCATACTGTATCCAAATAGATTTGCCTGTCTCTGACAGGTTTCGGATCTCTGTCGGTGCAGGCGTTCGGCAAAAATAGTTAATTTTGTATGATAAAAACCTATTTTATGGCAAAACCAGCAGAAGACACCCCGCTACTCAAACAGTTTTTCGCCGTCAAGGCACAGCACCCGGAAGCGTTGCTGCTGTACCGTGTCGGGGACTTCTATGAGACATATTCCGATGATGCAGTCACCGCCAGCAAAGTGCTCGGCCTGGTGCTCACAAAGCGTTCCAACGGAGACAAGGAGCCGGTGGCGATGGCGGGATTCCCGCACCATGCCATCGAGACCTACCTCCAGAAACTGATACGCAGCGGATTCAAGGTGGCAATATGTGACCAGCTGGAAGATCCGCGTCTCGTGCACGGCAAACTCGTCAAGCGAGGCGTTACGGAGATTCTGACCCCCGGAGTGGCATTCGGAGAGGGCATGCTGGACCAAAAGGAACACAATTACCTCGCCGGACTGACTTTTGACAACGATGTGTGCGGAGCCGCATTCCTGGACGTATCTACCGGTACATTCCAGGTCGCGCAGGGCAGCATAGACTATATAGGGACACTGCTGGCGTCGCTGCAGCCCAAAGAACTCGTCGTCCAGCGCGACGTCATACGCAGCGTAAGAGAACGCTTCCCCGACTTCTACATCTCGCCTATAGACGAATGGGCATTTGTCTATGACGCCGCACTGGAGAAACTTTGCAAGCAACTGGGTGTCACCTCGCTCAAGGGCTTCGCCATAGATGTATTCCCTGCGGCAGTCCGTTCGGCAGGAGCGTTGATATTCTATCTGGAGCAGACGCAGCACATCGGACTCAAGAATATCTGCAGCATTTCCCGTATAGACGAGGGCAAATTCGTCTGGATGGACAAGTTTACATTCCGCAATCTCGAGATATTCTCTTCCAATTCCGGCAAGGACGGGGTTGCGCTCGTCGATGTCATCGACCGTTGCTGTTCTCCTATGGGTGCGCGTCTGCTCCGTCAGTGGCTGGCTCTGCCTGTGATGGACATCAAGGAACTGGAAGAGCGCTACGATACAGTGCAGGTGCTCTTTGACAATGAGGAGATGCAGCAGGAACTCTCCGGTAGGATAGCCAATGTCGGTGATCTTGAGCGCATTATCGCCCGGGCGGCGACAGGCAAGATACAGCCCCGCGAGGTCATGCAGCTCAAACGCAGCCTCTCGGAAATG
>CAZKRZ010000070.1:0-7154 GCA_964555325.1 uncultured Muribaculaceae bacterium | reverse complement strand
TGCCACGGCAGGCTCGGTGGTGGTGCCTGACTTGGAGATGACTATGACTGCCACATTGCGGCATTTTGCGAGGTCGAGCAACTCGGCGAGATAGTCTTCGGAGAGGTTGTTGCCTGCAAATACCACCTGGGGAGTGTCCTCGGGGCGTATGAAACTATGGGAGAGAGCCTCGATGGCGCATTTGGCACCGAGATAAGAACCTCCGATGCCGATTGCAATGACGAGATTGACGCCTTTTGCCTTCCATGCATCGCGGACAGCCTCGCAGTCCTGGATGAGTTCTTCCGGAGTGTCTGACGGCAGGGTCTTCCAGCCGAGGAAGTCATTGCCTGCACCATTCTCTGCCTGCAGAGTATCGAAAGCGGAGAGAGCCTTTTCTACATAGGCGTCATAATCCGCCTTGTTGACGAATGATCCGCATCCGTCGACTTTGATTTTAACCATGATATGAAATAAGTTTTATCACTAACAGTTCTTGCGGAAGTCCTTGCCGGACAAGTGGTCGTGGCGGATTGCCAAAACCATGCAAATATAGTCATTTCCAATGACTATGCCTCTATATCAGGGTTGAAAGTTCCGGATATATCCTGCGTGATACGGGGATGCTTACGCCCGGCATGTCCAGCTCGGCCATAATCTGGTCGTTCTTGTCCTTGCGCAGGGCCTTTATGTGTCTGGGGTTGATGTAATAGGACCTGTGGCAGCGGAACAGACCGTGCTCGGAGGCGACCTTTTCGAGGGCTTTCATTGACGAGCGCAGCTGGTAGTCCTTCATCCCGTCCACATCCTGATAATGGATGCGTATATAATTCTCCTCCGCGTTGATATACAGGATGGCCGCTCCGCTGACGACCAGCTTGAGCTGCCTGTGGTTGTCGTGGAATCTGACCAGATCCTTGTCCTCCACAGTGATGCCCCTCCTGGACATGTCTATTATATCCATCGCGATAGTGAGTATTATATAGGGGAATACCAGTATCCCGAATGAATACTTGGCGCATTCCGTCAGCACTGCGAAATACGGCGTCGTGCCGCGCATGAGGGTGACATACAGCGCGAGGAAAAACGTCGCCACGAGTATTTCGAGCATACAATATACTATATACCCCCACCAGTTATAGGTGGTCATGCGTCCGCCTATGTACAGAGTGAGCCTGCAAAGGGCGATGCTGCCCATCAGAATGCAGGTCATGATGGTGACGTTGAAATGGAAGATGCCGCGCCCCATGTCCAGATTTTCCGCCATGCCGAGCGGAGTGTACAAGAGGGCGAAGAGCAGAAAGAACAGGCCGGAGAACAGGACGTACCAAACTTGCGTCCACGGCTTGATTAATATGTCAGGTATCTTGTCCATTTTTCAGCCCTGCAAATATAGTGACAAAATTCTAAAATGCGATTTTTCGTCCCATATATCGTGTTTTTGTCCCAAAATGCCGCATTTCGTGGCAAATCCGTCACTCTTATCACAACTGTTTTTACAGACGTAGGGGCAACACTATCTTTGCATCTGTAAAACGAAAGCAACGGCTCGCCGCTCAAATGGCAGACCCCGTATGCTAGGCGGCGCTCCGTGAAAGTCCTGAATTGGCGTGAGGGATTTTCGACAAAGGCGGAGTTTTTCGGGAAGCCTTGCGAGCCATTGTTTTTTCCATTACTTTAGGAGAAAGAGACTGACAGCTGTCGGTCTCTTTTTTTCAATGTACATCGTTCCTATTCTCTCTCCGTTTGTGTAATTTTGTCTGTTCTCCCATATATCGGGAGGCAGGATAGATATGATACAGCCATATATACACAAGGTCAAGTACTACGAGTGCGACGGCATGGGCATCACGCACCATTCCAACTATATACGATTCATGGAGGAGGCGAGGGTCGATATGCAGGACAGGCTCGGCTACGGCTATGACAAGATGGAGGCGGACGGTGTCGTCTCGCCTGTCGTGAGCGTCTCGTGCGAGTACAAGCGTCCCACGCGCTTTCAGGATGAGATAGCCATAGAGGTACGCTTGGCAGAGTATTCTCCGCTGAAGATAAACTTTGAATACACCATGAAGGTAGGAGGCAAACTCGTGTGCAAGGCGCACAGCGTGCATTGCTTCCTCGACCGCGACGGGCGTCCTGTGATTATCGAGGAACGCTATCCAGATTTCTTCCGGCGTCTGGTGGAGGAGTTGCGCTGATCCGGTGGAGTTTATTCCTGGAACAGATCCCTTGTAGGCAGGATAGGGGAGTAGAGTTCCCTCATGCGGCGGAACTGGGTAGATATGTATTTTGTGAAATGCGGGCCTCTGTAAGTGCCTGTGTTGGTGACGAGTATCCAGCATTCCCCATCGGGGAAATACTTGATCAGCGCGCTGGTGCTGGAGAGCGTTCCGCTGCGGGTCCATGTCCCTTCAGGCGAGCAGTCATTCCACCCGAGCCCGAATGTCACATCATCGGTGGGCGCGGTCATCCGTTCCACACTCTCGCGGCTGAGTACGTCCGGGACTTCCGGGCGGCCGTCTATCGATGCAATCAGCAGCATGAGTTCCGGCACGGAACATACCCATGCGCCTGCTCCCTGCAGTGCGGTGATGTCATTTGCGCCATAGCAGCGTTCGACCATGACACTGTCGCCCTCGAAACATAGGACAGGCTCTTCACCGGCGTGTGCGTGGTAACGACATTCTCCCGGATAGCGTTCCTCGTAATAGTTGCGTGCTATATGCATGTCATGGCAGCCGGCAGGCGTGAGGATGTTGTCCTTTATCCAGGTCTCGTAGTCCTTGCCTCCTGCCTTTTCGATGATGACCGACAGCAGCAGATACCCGAAATTGGAGTAACGCGACGAAGTTCCGGGCTTGTAGCCGAGCCGTCTTGACAACTGGCTGCGTATGATATGGTCGGCACTTGGAGGTTCGCTCAAGTCATATCGCCTCATCAGAGTGCGCGTGGAGAACAACGGGTCTCCTGCTCCGCCCACTATAAAGCCGGCCTCGTGCATCAGCAGATGCTCTATGGTGATTCTGAACCAGTTTTTGTCCTTGATAAGGGAGGAATACTCGCCGAGTATGTCTTCCGGGCCGAACACGGTATCAGTCAGAGCCAGTTTGCCCTCCTCGACCAATTTCATGATGCCGGCGGCGGTAATAAGCTTGGAGACGGACGCGACGCGCATCAGATGGTTCGGCTCCATAGGGACATTCTCGTCCGCATACCCGAATCCGTGCGCGTATACGAGCGAATCGTTGCGCATGACGGCGAGAGTCGCCCCGTGTATGCCCCATTGCGCCAGGAAACGCTCCATGGAGCTCTCCATCTTGCGCAGGGTATCCGCGTGGCAGTACTCATTGGTCAGCCGGCTGTTCAGTCCGCGCGGCTGCTCAATGGCGGAATGCTTCTCCCTGCCGTTGCTGCCGGGCAGGGATGTGGCGATAGACACCACGGCAAGCGCGATGAACGCCAGCCCCGATACGAGGCCGGATCTCTGACCACCCCACAATGCCATCTACTCGACGAACCCTCTTCTGCGGGCGAATTCTATTATGAAATCGGCAGTGCCCTCGATACCGAGCCTGCTGGTATTGACGCACAGGTCGTATGTGTCCGCAACGCCCCAGTTGGTCAGGGTGAGGTAGTTGTAGAATGACGACCTCTCCTTGTCGCGCTTGGGGATAAGCGACCTGGCCTGCTCGGGGCTTATGCCCATGCGTGTGGACACCCGCTTGATCCTGTCTTCCATGTCTGCGGTGATAAACACATCGAGAGTGTCCATGTCGCGGAGCACATAATCGGACGCCCTGCCCACGAATATCGCAGGGCCATTCTCCGCGATAGAGCGGATGACGAGGGCCTGGATCTGATGGATGCTGGCGTCATCTATGTACGTGCGCGGACTGCCGAGGTGCGGCACCGTGTTTATGAAATTGGTCAGCGTGAAGATGTTGTGCTTCTCATCCTTGCGTTCAAAGATGGACTTGCTGAATCCGCTCTCTTCTGCCGCCTTGGCCAGCAGTTCGTTGTCGTAGACGGTCACGCCCAGGCGTTTGCCTATGGCCAGGGCAATGCTTTTGCCGCCGCTGCCGAACTGTCGTCCGACTGTTATCAATACTTTCTTTGCCATGTCAGACTATTGTATGTTACCACCAAGAGATGCGGGGTCGTCCCCGTCCTTGAGTTTGTCAAACTTGCGGAATAGGCGTATAATCAGGAATGTCGAAATCGCAATCGCCAGCAGGTCGGAGATGGGGAAAGATACCCACACGCCGGCATCTCCGAAGAATATCGGCAGTACATAGACCATCGGAACGAGGAATATCAACTGACGGCTGAGCGAGAGGAATATGGATGTCTTGACCATGCCGAGCGACTGGAAGAAGTTGCCTGCCATCATGCTGAATCCGACCAGCGCGAATGCGCAGTTCATCATGCGTATGCCCTTGACGGCGAAACTCTTCAGCTCCGGGTCGCTTGTGAATATGCCTACCGCAAACTCCGGTATCAGTTCGGACACGAGGAAGCACAGCGTCGTGACGACTACCGCCCATATCGAACTCAGTTTGAATACCTCCTTGACGCGGCTGTACTGGCGCGCTCCGTAGTTGTATCCGGCGATAGGCTGCATTCCCTGGTTGATACCCATCACAATCATTGAGAATACGAATGTGATGCGGTTGGCGATACCGTATGCGCCGATGGCGAGGTCGCCGCCGTATTTGCGCAGCTGCTGGTTGATGAACATCGCCACTATGCAGGCTGCTGTATTCATCAGGAAAGGACCGAGTCCGATAGCCATGGACTTGCCGGCTATGTGCCAGTTTATCTGGAATACAGGCCTGGGGAAGTGCAGGAAATTCTTCTTGTCGAAGAAGAAGTACATCGTGTACGCGAGGGCCGCCAGCTGGCAGATGACAGTCGCGAGTGCCGCTCCCTTTATGCCCATATCGAACCCGAATATGAGTATCGGGTCGAGAATCGCATTGGAAATGACGGTGAACAGCGTCAGCCCCATTGCAACTTTCGGCTTGCCGGATGTGCGTATGATGCCGTTGAGTCCGAAATACAGATGCGTGAATACATTGCCTATCAATATGATCTGCATGTAGTCACGGGCGTATGGCAGTGTCGATTCGCTGGCTCCGAAGAAACACAGTATCGGATCTAGGAAGAGCAGTGCAAGCGCGCTGAACACAAATCCTATAATCAGATTGAGTGAAAGCACGTTTCCGAGCACTTTCCTGGCATTCTCATAATTCTTCTGCCCGAGCATGACTGAAATCAAGGTCATGGCGCCCACACCCACGAGAGTGCCGAGCGCGGAGGACAGGTTCATCAAGGGGAATGTCACCGCAAGTCCGCTGATGGCGTAAGAGCCTACATCCTTGATATGCCCGATGTAGATGCTGTCCACCATATTATAGAGAGAAGACGCAGTCATGGCAATTATGCCAGGGACTGCGTACATCTTCAACAGCGTGCTTATTTTCTTTGTTCCGAGTTCTGTAGGTGCTGCTCCTGTACTCATTATATCTCTCCTATTCGTCTTCTTTGCCTATCATCTCCAACTCGAATATGAGAGGGGAGTACTCCGGAATAATCTGTCCGGCACGGCTGGCGCCGTATCCGAGACCGGAATAGAATATGGCTATGCCTTTCTCTCCGCTGCGCATTCCGAACAATGCCCTGGAGAATCCCGGGATGACAGAGGTAGCGTCCTCTCCGAGAGTGAGTTTCGTGTGGGCTGTAGTGTCCCAAGTCACATAAGTCTCCTCGTAGGTCGCGCTCGGCTTGTAGATGTTGTGCTTGAGGGCGGTGTCCTTGACTGTACAGTCGAATACCTGGCCGTCGAGGCGACGTCCTATGTAGTTGATATAGACCTTGTCCTCGGGTTCGAATGCCGATGCGGTATCGTCCGGTGCCTGCGTCTGGATATAATAGAATCCCCATTCGGTGGAGTCTTTTCCGGGATAGTGCCTGTGCATGTATCTCTCCAGGGAGTCGATTTCCCATGCCTCGATGTCCTTGATGATTTCCGAGACGGAGAGTGTGAAGATGGCGTTGTCATATCCGCTGGAGTGCTTGAGGTATTCCTCGGCATTTGCGTAGCGGGAATAAGTGATGAGCCAGCCGGGGATGACTACGGTCCTCTTGCCGCCGACCCTCATCGAGCCGAGTATCTCCTCGATGCCTGCGACCTGTCCGGAATCCGCCCTTGTCCATACCGCGTCACCATAATAATAAGTGGTGTCGAAACTGCCTACCTGCTTTGCCAACTGCCTGTCGGCTGTGTAGATGACAGTGTCGTTGAGTGCTCTCTGGGTGTAGGTGCCGTACAGATACGGGGAGTTGGACACCTCTCCGAGCAATTCTCCGTCACCGGGAATGTCCTCTATTATATAACTTCCCAGAGGGGTCGGGGACACGTCCGGGTGATGTACACTGATCCAGGCGTCGAAATAGCGCCTGTTCTCGTCGTTCTTTCCGCTGGTGATCTCCTTGGCGCAACTGATGGCGGTAAGCGTGATGACAGCCGCCGCCGATAATATTGTAAATGTCTTTTTCATCTTCTCTCCATTGTTTCGTGCGCGGCTCTCAGTTCTCTACATTTTCCACGCTGATGCGATAGGCCAGCGCCGTATTTGCAGAAACTGTGCCGTAGTTGTGCTTGCCGTAGCCGTATTCGCTGACAAACAGTATGTAGCAGTCTTCGCCGCTTTTGACGCCCGCGAGGCCGAGTTCCAGCCCCTTGAGCATTCCGCTCTCTCCGAGAGTCATTTCCACAGGCATGAATGCGTCTTCGCCGGACAGGTTCCATCCGCTCTCCGATGCCGCCGAAGACATATTCGTCGCGAACATGTTCGACGCGCTGATACTCGCCGAGGAGAATGTGTATCCGGCATAATGGAATGTCACCTTGCCGCCTTTCTTGAGGCCTTCTCCGCTGCCCTCGGTGAGCGTGAGACGCACGACGCCCTTGTTGTAGGTCGCGGTACGGGTGCTGTCTGCGCCCAACTGTGCGGATACGAATGTCGCTATGTTCTTTGCGGCTGCCTCGTCGGCCTGTTCGGCTTCGGTCTTGGCGCAGGATGCCGCCGCAGTGATGGCGATTAACGCCGCTGTCAGTGTCCGAAGAAATCCTGTGCGCATCTGATAATGTATTTTTCCATATCACCGGC
>CAZKRZ010000069.1:0-7162 GCA_964555325.1 uncultured Muribaculaceae bacterium | reverse complement strand
GACCTTTTGGTCCTTGACATTTTGCAGATGCTTGTTATAGTATTCTCGTGTAACGGCGCAATTCAGTTTCTGAATGGTGGTAATAAGGATCTTGGAGTTGCCGCTAAGTCTTTTTATCAACTGATAGGTGTTATCCGTTCCGTCAACGGCTCCTGGCTCGAAGGCTTCGTATTCACTTTGGGTCTGGGCGTCGAGATCGTGTCTGTCCACAACAAACAGCACCTTGTCGACGCCGTCCAGTTCGCTGACTAACTGCGCGGCTTTGAATGATGTAAGAGTCTTTCCGGCTCCTGTCGTGTGCCAGATGTATCCGTTTTTGTTGGTGTTGGCGACACGGTCGATAATCTTCTCTACTGCATAGTATTGGTAAGGGCGCAGTACCATTAATGTCTTGTCACTTTCGTGTAGGACAATGTATTTGCTGATTATTTTACCGAGCGTGCATTTGTCAAAGAAAAAGTTCGCAAATACATTCAACTCATTTAGCGGATGATTTTCTGCATCTGTCCAATTGAATGTGAATTTGTATCCGCCATTCGGGTTGTTTGCGAAATATCTGGTATTGACGCCATTCGAGATTACAAATATCTGGATGTAGTCAAAAAGTCCGTGGAACGATGTTTTATGATAGCGTTGGATCTGATTATAAGCCTCTTTCAATTCAACTCCACGCTTCTTTAACTCTACTTGAACCAGGGGTAGTCCGTTTATCAAGATTGTAACATCATATCGGCATTTCTTCCGCCCTTCTATTGTAATCTGATTCGCCACCTGGAACTCGTTCTGGCACCAGTTCTGTGTGTTAAGGAATTGTACCCAAATGCGTTTGCCATCTTCAATATCGAGAGGGTACAGATCCCTTAATTTCTTTGCTTTTTCGAAGCGCGTACCGCCTTCAAGATGTATGAGGATCTTGTCGAATTCTTCGTCTGTAAACCGGGAACGCCCATGTTCTGCAAGTTTCTTGGCGTTGTGTTTCTCCAATTGGAGTCTGAAATTGTCTTTGAGATTCTCCTCTTCTTTGATAATGACTCTCTCGTAACTATTGTCAATTAAGGTTTTAATCAAACCTTCCTCCAAGGCGGATTCTTTCTGTGTTGACATGACTGGTGGCTATTAGTCGGTGCAAATTATCAATTAAAGATAGTGATTTTTCCCAATATCCCTCACAACTCTTGCTCGAAGAGGCGGTCGAAGGTGGCGCGGAGGGTGGAGGGGGAGGCGATGACGGTGCGGAGCTGTTCAAGGCGGCGGGCATTGTCGCTGTACGGCAGCCACACTTTCAGGTAGCCGTTCGGTCCGTATTTCTCTATCAGGTGCTCGACGGCGCGCCGGTAGTGACCCTCCTTGTCGAGTTCCGGATAATGTTTGAGGCCGAATTGTATAGTGCGGCGAATAATCGTATCGACATCGATAAAACGGTCGGCTTCGGCCACAATCAGCCCGTATCTGCTTCGCGGCATTCCGCTCTTCGACGCCCTATGGTCCTCCACCGCCTCTCCCATCGTCCTAATCTGCTCGGCGGAAAAACGGGCGTTGAGGAATTCGTCTGATTCGAGAATTTTCCTTGAATCCGTGTGGTGGTGCTCCCTGCTGTATTGCAGGCCGAGATCGTGGAACGCCGCGACGACATACGCCATATTGCGGTCTATGTCAGGCTCATGCTCCGCTAATTTCAGACTCTGTGCGATGACCATATTGGCATGGTCGGCCTGATGCGCCTTGTCGAAACTTGCGTAGCGTGGAATGATTTCATTCTCAGTATATTGTATGATGTCATTGTCCACTCCGTACGCTATCGCGAAAATGCTGTGGAAGTCCGCGCTCATATAATCCGGTCCGCTGATCCGTAGCGCGTCAATGGTCCCGTTGCCGTATACCACCGCGCATGTACGGGTACCGGCAGCCTTGCCCATCTGAATGTCCACGGCGGCATCGCCCACGGTCATGGTCTCCGCGGCATTCCAACCTTGTGCGTTGAGGATGGACAGGACTGGGTCGGGAGCAGGTTTTCCGTGCGTGACGTCATTGCCTCCGACGAGCATGCAGAAGCAGCCTTCCAACCCGAAAGTGTCGATGTATTCCTCTATGGACTTGCGGTTGCGGCTGCTTGCTATGGCCATTCCGAATCCATTGTCGTGTAGAAGTTGCAGAGTCTCAATGACTCAAGGAAATCATTTTACGCTAAGATGGCGTTTGAGTTCTTCGAAGATTCTGCGGTAGGTCCCGGCGTAACTTGGCCCGATGTCGGTGAGTTCCGGCCATAGCGCAGCCGGAATCTCTTCGAGTCGCAGCCCTATGGTTGCCCTGTATTGTTCGTCTGTTCTCTCCGGCAGCCCCATTTGCCGGGTCGATTCGTGCATAGTCTTTACAATCAGGGGGGCGGTATCGGCAAGCGTGCCGTCAAAGTCGAATATGATATTCTTGATAGTTGTCATTCTGTCGCTGTTGTTGCTGTCATTCCACCGGAATGAAATGTTTTGAGTCGGGTGCAAAACTAAGAATAAAATCCATTGTTTGGCATGATACGGGCAAAATCCTAAATTTGCAGAATGGATTTCCGCCGCAGCTGTCACGGCAACTGCGGTCGGGAACGATAGAGAAAGGATTGAATATGTCTTCCAAGAAAGAACAGATTATAGTGCGGATAGCGGGTAAGGACCGCTCCGGACTCACGGCGAGTGTGATGCAGGTGCTCGCCAAGTATGACGCCCAGATTCTCGATATGGGACAGGCGGATATTCACAGTACGCTCTCGCTCGGCATTCTCATCAGGATAGGAGAGGATCATTCGGGGCAGGTGATGAAGGAGCTCCTCTTCAAGGCATCTGAACTCGGGGTGAATATAGGTTTTGAGCCGGTAACAGACAATGATTATGAAGAATGGGCCGGCCGGCAGGGGCAGAACCGCTACATTCTTACAGTGATAGGTCGTAGCCTGTCGGCGCGTCAAATCGCCTCTGCGGCGGAAATCATCGCGGCTCAAGGGCTCAACATCGATTCGATAAAGCGAATGACGGGGCGCCTGAGCATCATGCACCCCGAACGCAACGTCCGCTCCTGCATAGAGTTTTCAATGCGCGGAACGCCTCATGACAGGGCGCAGATGCAGAGCGCGCTGATGGAACTTTCCACAGAGACTGGGATGGATTTCTCCTTGCAGAAAGACGATATGTATAGGAGAATGAGGCGTCTGATATGCTTTGACATGGATTCGACTCTCATCAAGACCGAATGCATCGATGAACTTGCGGAACGCGCCGGTGTCGGTCCGGAAGTGCGTGCAATCACCGAGCGGGCGATGAGAGGGGAGATTGACTTTAAGGAGAGTTTCCGCAGGCGTGTGGCATTGCTCAAGGGACTGGATGTCTCGGTCATGCGCGAGATTGCCGAAAATCTGCCGGTGACGGAGGGCACAGACCGTCTGATGTCTGTGCTTAAGACCTGCGGCTACAAGATTGCGATATTGAGTGGAGGATTTACATTCTTCGGAGAATATATACAGAAGCGTTACGGCATAGATTACGTCTATGCGAATGAACTCGAAATAGGGGAGGACGGGCGCCTGACAGGAAATTATGTCGGAGAGATTGTCGACGGGCGCAGGAAAGCAGACCTCCTCAAACTCATCGCTCAGACCGAAAAAGTGAATCTTGCCCAGACTATTGCAGTCGGTGACGGTGCCAATGACCTGCCGATGCTCTCGGAGGCCGGCCTCGGAATCGCTTTCCACGCCAAACCCCGTGTCGTCGCCAATGCCAAACAGGCTCTCAATACGGTCGGACTGGACGGCGTGCTATATTTCCTCGGCTTCAAGGACAGCAATCTCGGCGAGCAGGGCAGGATGTAATCCCTCCTAAAAAGAAAAACAGGAACTTGCGTTACCGTGAGTTCCTGTTTTGTTGTGGAGCATAGGAGATTCGAACTCCTGACCTCTTGCATGCCATGCAAGCGCTCTACCAACTGAGCTAATACCCCGTGTTTTGGGATTGCAAATATACGACTTTTCGCTGAAAAACCATACATGCGTGAGAAAAATTATAAAAATAATTCTTGTGGGCATTACCGAATGCGCTTTTATGCAGTGTCGATGATTCCAAGGGGCGCGGAATTTTGTGCCGGGAGAGCTCCTTCGTGGCACGGGATATGCTTCAATGTCGCCGGATAATATATATAGGTATGAAAAAAGTAATTCTGACATCAGCCCTCCTGGGCGTGGCTGCAGCCGGTTATGCCCGGGAAATCAAACTTCCTGCCCCGGCAATGGATAACCCGATGACATTGATGACAGCGCTTGCCGAGCGCCATTCTTCCAGAGAGTTTTCCGGGCGGCAGATAAGCGACAACGAGCTCTCGACCATCCTCTGGGCGGCGTGCGGAATCAACAGGCCTGAATCGGGACGCATCACGGCACCATCTGCGATAAACGCCCAGGACATACGCCTGTATGTCATTCGCCAGGATGGCGCGTATCTCTATAACGCAGTGGGACATAGCCTCTCCCAAGTCAGTGACAAGGACCTGCGCGCCATGGTTGCCGGAGCTCAGGAATTCGCGGCGACGGCTCCGCTTTCGCTCCTCCTGGTCAGTGACCATGACAAATTCGGCGAACTGAAAGGCGCGGGAGACCGTATGGGCCTCATCGACAGCGGCTATGTCTCTCAGAATATCTGCCTTGCGTGCACTGCACTCGGCCTTAACAATGTCCCGAGAATGAGCATGAATGCGGATGGATTGAGAAAAGAACTCTCCCTCGGAGACAATTTCGACCTGGCAGCGAATCATATTATCGGATATCCGGTCGAATAGAAAACAGATATTATAGACCTTGGTGGGCTTGGCTGGTTTTTGCAGCCGGCCCATTTTTTATGCAGGTGTCCCACTCGGACGTGGTTAGCCTCATAATGCCTTAGACCTGAAGCCTTTATGAAGCCCCTCAAATAAATTGCCCGTCCAAATGCATCTAATCCTCGGTTTCGCAGACGGTTGAAAAAAATGTGGACAAATTTTCCGGGGCGGAAGTATGCGCAGTAATGAGAATTTTTAACTTTACCGCTGTTAGTTAGTTTCATTTAATCTATGACGCGTATGTCGTATTCCAAGTTTCTTGCGGCGTCTGTCGCTGCATTATCGCTGCTCTGTGCAGTGTCCTGTGAAGAAGAGAAGAAAAATCCTCTCGACGAGCTCCTCACCAAAGTTGATGTGACCGGCGGCCCTACAGCCAACTGCTACATTGTACCTCCTCTCTCTGATTGTACTTTCGACGCCCGTTACAAGGGCAATTCCACCGAGCCGGTAGGAAAGGCGGCGGGCGCTGTACTCCTCTGGCAGGATGCCAAGTCCTTGGTAATGAGCGTAGATTACGATGCCAAGAAAGGCCGCGTCAGAGCAAAAACCTCCGGGGTCTCCGGAAATGCCGTCGTGGCTGTAGTCTCTAAAGACAACACGGTCCTCTGGAGCTGGCATCTGTGGGTGACCGACTACAAGCCGGAAGCTTCTTTGTTTACAAGCCCGGCAAATGCCGCAGGCACTACCTGGACATTTATGGACAGGAATCTCGGCGCTCTCGGTACCGCTCATGAAGGCACTGTCAGCCATGGCAATTTCTATCAGTGGGGCCGTAAAGACCCGTTCCCCAAGGCTGCGACAGAGGTGGAGCAGAATGCGGACTATACATATATCAATGACGGCGAGCCGGAAGTCTATGACATAGACAACAAGGTGCTCCCTACAACATACGCCCTCGCAGAGGGAAACGGTTCTGTCGAAAAATCCGTCGCCAATCCGCGCGTATTCTACAAGGTGCTGAGTGTCAAGTCCGGAGAATTCGATGAATACGGTGAGGAAATCAAGGTGAATGTGCCCGAGAGCAAGGATTGGGCTGACACCTCGGACGATGACCGTTGGGGCGGAGTGTCCATGAAGAAAAGCCTCTACGATCCGTGCCCGGCCGGTTACAAGGTGCCTGTCTGTGACGCAGAAGGCAATTCTCCTTACGGCTGGATGGCATACACCGGTATGACATGGGACACGGAGAATGGCGGTGCGGAGGATCACGGACAATGGTTTCCCGGAGAAGGCACCAGGGTCAACTATTCCGGGGGTCTTGACTATACCGATAGACGTTATAGCGGCATGTGGACAGGTTCTGTGTATCAAGTGACGGGCTCCAGTCCGGAGAAATACAGTTACTATTCGTTCGTGATAAGCGGCAGGCGTACTTATGCCACCTTTGGGCGCGATACCCGTTCCCAGGGACTGTCACTGCGCTGCGTGACAGAATAGGAGGTTTTTGGCTTATTCTTTGTATATTTGCCGGATGTCGTACGGCTTGTCCGCACGCGCTTTAATACCATTAATATGTGGCGAAAGTTCTGTAAATTCCTGTTGACGAAAGTCATGGGTTGGACGATAGACGATGATGTCGTACCAGCCGGCAAATGTATAATACTCGGTGTCCCGCATACTTCCATGTGGGACTTCGTTGTATCATATCTGTATTACAAGGGAGTGGGCGGAGACGCCCGCTGCATGGTTAAGAAAGAGCTCTTCTTCCCTCCTGTAGGGTGGATACTCCGTGCGCTCGGCGCATTCCCCATTGACAGGGGCAGTTCCACCAAGGTGATGATGAGCACCATACACGAGATGGAGAGGGCGGAGACATTCCACCTCGCCATCGCTCCGGAAGGCACACGCAAGCCTGTGAGGGCATGGAAGACAGGATTTCACCTGGGGGACCAAGCATGTCGGACACGGCAAGGAGTTCAAACTGACGGACGATCCTCGCGCAGACATGAAGGCTATCCAGGAGATATACGAACAGATGCATCTCACAGCAAAACATCCAGAAAAATATAAAACACGCTAATGAAACACGATTTTAAGTCATTAGCCTCCTTGTACGAATACGCGACAACGGTCTACGCCAATAGGCCCGCGTCCGAATTTGTCGACGGAGGTCAGGCTTACACCTACGCCTCTTTTGACGATACATGCCGCAGTCTCTCGAGGACATTGGCCAACTTCGGAGTGAGCACCTATGACAAGGTCGCCATCTTCTCTGAGAATATGCCCAACTGGAGCGTGGCGTTTTTCAGCGCCGCAGCATTCGGCCGCATTGCCATACCGATGCTGACGGGGTTGACTTCCAATGAGATAGAGA
>CAZKRZ010000068.1:5915-7217 GCA_964555325.1 uncultured Muribaculaceae bacterium | reverse complement strand
TGTGTCGAAGTTTTCAAGCCGGGCTTCAAGTTACGAAAAGTCCAAATACTACGCAAACTATGCCTGATAGAAACCTCTCAAAACTTGTAGATGGATACAATCGCGCCTTTATAGATTCTTGTCAGAAGGCCGACCTCTCATATACGCCCCAGCTCCTCACCAATTCCAATGGCGGTAAGGTCCTTACGGAGATAGAATGCGAAATGAAGGACTGTGACTCAATGTTCTTCTCCGTCGCATTTATCACTGAAGGAGGGCTCGTTCCATTGAAGGGAGTGCTGAAAGAGCTTGAGCGCAAGAATGTGCCAGGCCGCATTCTTACGACTGACTATCTCACATTCAGCGAGCCTGATGCCCTCGATTGCCTGAATGCGCTTAAGAATATAGAAGTGAGGATGTTCCGCTCCTCGGATCTTGGCTTTCACACCAAGGGCTATATGTTTCGTCATGGGGAAGAGTTCCGTGCCATTATCGGCAGCTCCAATCTGACCCAGAATGCATTGGCTCGGAATCATGAGTGGAACACAAAGATAATCTCAACTTCGGCAGGGGAGTATGCCCAATCAATTGAAAGTGAATTCGATGCTATATGGGAGTCGTCCGCCTGCTATGACGAATGCAAGAATGACTATAGAGAGGCCTATTGCATCAAACAATCCATTGCTGCCTCTCGCCCCGATGTCAATTATAGCCTCGAACTTCCGTCCAAAGAGATAAATCCGAATGAGATGCAGAGTGCCTTCTCTGATAAAGTCGAGGAACTCTTGTGCAAGGGCGAGAACCGTGGGCTTTTGATTTCAGCAACGGGTACGGGCAAGACCTATGCGTCGGCATTCGCAGTCCGTAATCTCTTTGCAAAAGGTATCGTGACGAAAAAGAAAGTCTTGTTTGTCTCTCACCGGGAATTGATTAATAGTCAGGCTGAAAAGAGCTATCGCAGAGTCTTGGGGCGCGGATTTGCTACGGCTCAGATTTCGGGTAAGAATCAGGATTCCGACCTTATTGCCAATGCGGATATAGTATTCTCAACGGTGAATATGATGTCCAAGGACGAGTTCCGAGAGAAGCATTTCGAGCCGGAGCATTTTTCTATCATCATACTTGACGAATGTCACCGCGCAGGAGCGGACAGTTATCTCAAGATCATCCGGTACTTCAAACCTGAGTTTCTGCTTGGAATGTCGGCCTCCCCGGACAGGAGCGATGGTGTCGATGTGTATGAACTGTTTGACCATAATATAGCGTGTGAAATCCGCCTGCAGACCGCACTCGAAGAGAATCTCCTATGCCCGTTCCATTACT
>CAZKRZ010000068.1:0-5905 GCA_964555325.1 uncultured Muribaculaceae bacterium | reverse complement strand
CGTCTCGGATAAACGAGTAGACTATATATTGGAAATGGCGGAGTATTACGGTCACAGCGGAGACCGGCTTCGTGGACTGATGTTTTGCAGCAGCAAAGCGGAGGCCCGTGAGCTGTCGTCCAAGCTGAATGAACGCGGCTACAGGACAATGGCGCTGACAGGAGAGGATGACGAAGCAAAGAGGGCTTGGGCAATCGAAATGTTGGAAACCAAGTCATCCGATCGGGAGAAGCAATTGGACTATATACTGACAGTGGACATATTCAATGAAGGCGTTGATATTCCGGAGATTAATCAGGTCATAATGCTTCGACCTACAGAGTCTGCAATCATTTTCGTCCAGCAGTTGGGGCGTGGGTTGAGAAAAGCCGCCGGTAAGGAGTTTGTCGTGGTGCTTGATTTTATTGCGAATTATGACAGCAATTACCTTATTCCAGTAGCATTGTCCGGTGACAGGAGCGGCAACAAAGACAATATCCGCAAGTCCATTGTCGAGGGGAACAAACTTATAAAAGGCGCGTCTACCATATATTTTGATGAGGTGTCCCGTGACAGGATATTCAAGTCTCTTGACAAGGCGCGACTCAATCAGAAGAAAGTGATTCTGGAGGGTTATGACTCATTCAAGCGAAAGCTTGGTCGTAGGCCTCGGCTCAGCGAATTCGATAAGTTTGGAGAGATGGATCCGTTGAGGATTCTGTCATATGTGGATTCTAATTCCGAGTGCAAAGCGGCAAAGATGTGTTCGTATTATGGCTTCCTCGTGCGATATGACGGGCTGGAGGATAGTTTGAGTATGGAAGATAACCATTTGCTCGAATTTGTATCGCAAAAGTTTGCGTCTGGTAAGAGGCTCAATGAAATCATAATGCTGGAGGCGCTGATTTCTACCGATGGAGCAGGTGATGTCATGGATGAATGGCAGAGGCGTTAGAGAGGGCATTGCATGGCGGTGGCTATGTGGCATCTGCGCTGTTTGAGGCGGCGGTGACGAAGCCTGCGTTTGTGGAGGAGCTCAATGAAGTAATTGCCTTTGCCCGAGGACGATATGAGAATGTATACAAGTCTTCGGACAGATTTGCGATAGGGCAGAAGTACACCTATGAGGATGTATTCCGTCTGCTCGACTGGACCAAGGATGAGGTTTCGCTCAATGTCGGAGGCTATAAGTTTGACGCTCGTACCAAGACCTACCCTGTATTTGTCAATTATGACAAGTCGGATGATATAAGCGAAACTACCAAGTATCATGATCGTTTCCAAGACAGGTCTACCCTATATGCCATCTCCAAGAGCAAGCGCACCGCCGAGTCCAAGGATGTTGTAATCGCGTGCAACAGTGTTGCCGAGGGAGTGAGGATGGACTTGTTTGTCCGCAAGAACAAGGACGATAAGGAATCGAAAGAATTTTATTACCTTGGGCGCATCCGGCATCCGGAGCAGGGAGTGTTGAGGGAGTTCCTAATGCCGAATACCAATGTGTCGGCTGTGGAAATTGAGTACAAGTTAGAGACGCCTGTGGAGAGAAATCTATATGACTATCTCACAATGGCGAATGTATAATTGATAATCTGTGGTTTATGAAGACAATAAAAGTGGTTGCGGCGATAATTGTTTCCGAGGATGGGAGAGTATTTGCGACGCAGCGAGGGTATGGGGAGTTTAAGGACGGCTGGGAGTTTCCGGGTGGCAAGGTTGAGGCGGGGGAGAGCCCGCAGGAGGCGCTGGCGAGGGAGATACGCGAAGAGCTCGATACGGAGATAGAGGTGGGGGAGTTGCTGGATACGGTCGAGTACGATTATCCGGCATTCCACCTCTCGATGGGCTGCTATGTCTGCCGCATACGCAGTGGGGAACTGCATCTGCTTGAGCACGAGGCCGCCAAGTGGCTCTCCGCGGCGGATCTCTATTCTGTCGACTGGCTTCCTGCCGACCTCGGGCTCATCCCTCAAATCGAAAAACTGTTGCAGACCACGACTCCATCTTCGTCTTTCTGATTGAGAAACGGTTACTGTCCTAATTCTTTAGATAGAGAGGCTATTGCGCCCATCATCTTCATACTGTATTATCCCTAATAGTATAGATAGTAATACTTGATTACTTCAGTAAATACTATCGAATATATCCGCAACCGTGCGGAATCTGTTGAAAAATCACACATTCCGCACGATTCAGAGTGCGTTTTTTTTATGCGGTTATTACGGAGAAATGTTGTAAATTCGCGCTCTGAAAAAATGAGTATCGGCATTTGTAAAAGATTCTACCTGAGGTTTTCAATATAGTATAAGTATAAATGAATTTTCAAGCTTCGATTGATTTTAAGCCGAAGTTGTTTTCGGCTTTGAAAAACTATTCGGCAGACAAGTTCAAGAATGATGTCGTTGCCGGTATTGTCGTAGGCATAGTCGCGCTGCCGCTTGCCATCGCATTCGGTATCGCGAGCGGTGTCAGCCCTACTGTCGGTCTGATTACGGCCATAATCGGCGGATTCATCGTGTCGGTAGCCGGCGGCTGTTCTGTCCAGATCGGAGGCCCTACGGGCGCATTCATCGTAATCGTCTATAATATTATTGCGACATTCGGTCTTGAAGGTCTTGCTGTTGCGACGTTTATGGCGGGAGTGATCCTTGTCGCGCTGGGCGTCTTCAGACTCGGTACGGTTATCAAGTTTATCCCATATCCGATTGTTGTCGGTTTTACGGCAGGTATCGCGCTGACTATCTTTTCGACTCAGATCAATGATTTCTTCGGTCTGGGACTCAAGAATGTGCCGAGCGAATTCATCCCCAAATGGGGCGCGTATATTGCCAATTTCGGGAATGTCGACCTGAAGACACTCGCTGTCGGCTTGGTGTCGCTCGCAATCATTGTGGTCACACCCAAGATTTCACGCCGCCTGCCCGGTGCGCTCATTGCTATCATCCTGGTGACTGCGGTCGTCTCGCTTGTGCCCGGACTGCATGTCGAGACAATCGGCGACCGTTTTGGCTCGCTGGCGACGGATATACCTCAGCCACATGGATTTGAACTGAATATGGCGACTATCAACCGCCTGCTCCCTTCTGCGTTTACGATTGCGATTCTGGGTGCTATCGAATCGCTTCTCTCGGCGACTGTGGCAGATGGTGTGACCGGCACCCGTACCAACTCCAACACCGAGCTTATAGGACAGGGCCTGGCAAATATCGTGGTCCCGTTCTTTGGAGGCATACCTGTGACGGGAGCCATTGCCCGCACGATGACGAATATCACTAATGGCGGCCGCACACCGATTGCCGGAGTCATTCATTCGATTGTGCTCTTGCTGATATTCCTGTTCCTGATGCCGCTGATCAATCTCATCCCTATGTCGTGCCTCGCAGCCGTGCTGATTGTCGTGAGTTACAATATGAGCGGCTGGCGCACCATCCGTTCGATTCTCCACAATCCGAAGAGCGATATTAGCGTCCTGGTGGTTACGTTCTTGCTGACTGTGATCTTCGACCTCACTATTGCAATCGAAATGGGACTCCTCCTTGCAGTGATACTGTTCCTCCGCCGTGTTATGGAGAATACGGAGATCAAGGCCTACTCGGGACAACTCGAGGTGGACGAGGACTCGGAAATGGTGCACCATGAGGTGCTCAATGTAAATCCCGGAGTGGAGGTCTATGAGATTGACGGCCCGTTCTTCTTTGGTGTGGCTACTAAATTTGATGAGACCATGCGCAGTTCGATGGGACGCAAGCCGAAAGTGCGTATAATCCGCATGCGGAAGGTTCCGTTTATCGACTCGACCGGTATCCACAACCTCGAGATCCTGATCGAATCCTCGCAGCAGGAGGGAATCCATGTGGTCCTTTCGGGTGTAAAGGAGAATGTGCATGTGGCATTGGTCAATGCCGGTATCGACAAAATGGTCGGAGAGGACCACATCTGCTCGCACATTACAAAAGCCGTTGAAATGGCGAACAAGATAGCGCCGTCCCCCGCCTCTTCCACTTCATCTGCCAATTAATGCAATATCTTCCGGTCCGTTGTTGATGTGGATGCCCTTGAAATGCTCCACCATTTCAAGGGCTCCCTGCTGATTCGCTGTTTCTTTACCGTCCGCCCCCTCCTAAGGCACGGTAGAGAGTGATGATGCTCTGTATCTCATCAAACTGATCCTGCGATAATGTCTGTTGGACATTCAAGAGTGATTGCTGCATAGTGAGCACCTCCAGATAGTTTGTCGAAGAGTGGCGCATCATGAGTTCTGTCTTGCGGACAGCCTCTGTCAGCGATGCTGCACTTTGAACATTTATTGCAATCCTCTCTCGTGCTGTCTGCAGCGCCGCAAGAGCATTATTCACCTCGCTGCCGGCGTCAAGCAGTTTTTGTTGGAATGCCAATGTCGCTATCTCCTGCCCGGCTTTGGCGGTTTGCAGATTAGCGATGTTGGCTCCGCGGTTGAACAAAGGTTGTGTCAGCGAACCTATTGCGTTTGGCAGCCACTGGGCTGGGTTTGATACGACACCGCCGCCATTATTTGTCCAGCCGAGTGTCCCAGACAAATTGATGGCTGGATAAAATGAGGCTCTCGCCACATTTGTTGCGTAGAATGCTCTTGCCAGTTCCATCTCCGCGGCCTGCACATCAGGGCGATTGGCCAACAACTGTACAGGGACCCCGGCAGATAATGTAGCCGGGAAGGTCTGTTCTGACAATTTCCCTCGTTTGATGCTGCCGGGCGTTTGTGCCAGCAACAGGCACATTGCATTCTCGGTCTCTTTTAGACTCTTTTTCATTGAAAGCAGCGATGCTTCAAGCGTCTGCTTGTTTGCTTCGGCTTGGAGGACTGCCGTTTCATTGCTCCTGCCTGCACGCATCAGGGACCGGAGTGTCGATATGGTATGATCCCAATTCAGCAGAGTCTGTTCGGTGATGGCTATTTGCTGATCAAGCATCAGCAGCGTGTAGTATGTGGATGCTACAGATGCGACAAGCGATGTCTGTACAGCCTGCTTGTAAGCGCGAGTGGTCTCCAATGCAGCACGCGCTTCACGCTTGGCGGCCGTAACCTTGCCGAATATATCCACCTCCCAACTTGCAGTGCTGCCTAAATTGTAGGTTTTGGCAGTCGCGCCATCCCAGCGGCTGATGCCTCCGTCGGCATTTAGCCCCAAAGTGGGCAGATATGAGAGGCGGGCTGTGAACAACGCAGCCTCTGCCTGCTTGACTTTGAGTTGTGCTGTGCGCAAATCTGTATTGCACGCTAATGCGGTGCCAATCAGTTGCTGCAGGTAAGTGTCCTGAAACAATTCTTGCCAGGGAAGTATGGCAATTGATGCAGTGTCCGCAGAGATATACTCTTTCCCATAGAGGTCACTCTGTACTTCTGTGGTTTGAGGAAACCTGCGATAAGTACTGCAACCCGGCAATAGAGTCAATACAATCGTCGCGATTGTTATAAATATATTAATCTGTTTCATTACTCAAGCTCCTTTTCTTCCATTTCTTTCAAATGCTTAATCAAAGCGACCTTTTCTATTTCTCCCGTGATAGCCTGGTCCGGCTGCTTGAATTCGATAGGCTTGATGCGCTCCTGAATGGCCTGGAAGAACATCCACAATGACGGTACGAGGAATAATAGCACCAGTGTTCCTACAAGCATTCCGCCTACGGCACCCGTGCCGAGAGTCGAATTGCCATTGGCGCCTACGCCGGAAGCGAACATCAACGGGAGCATGCCGAATACCATAGTCAATGCCGTCATCAGAATTGGTCGGAGACGATTCTTTGCAGCTCCTATGGCGGCCTGCTTCAATGACATTCCCGAACGTCTGCGCTCGCCGGCATAGTCTGTAATAAGAATTGCGGTTTTTGCCAACAAGCCGATGAGCATGATGAGCCCCGTTTGCAGATATATGTTGTTCTCCAATCC
>CAZKRZ010000067.1:0-7234 GCA_964555325.1 uncultured Muribaculaceae bacterium | reverse complement strand
AAGTCGTCGTCTTGGCGAAAGAGCCGTTGATGTCACCGGGTACGCTCTTGAGATTCTGGCAATTGTAGAATGCCTTTTCCATCGAGGTGACACCGAGATCTCCCCAACTGTAGACTTCTTCGATTGCAAGTCTCTGCGCATCCGTAAGATTGGGATACGACACAATCCTGTCGGCCTTGCCTTTGAACGAGACCACATAGTAGCCGGGATTGTCATATGTATGGCTGGGAATGTCTTCACTGACAGTCTCCGTATTTCCATCACCCCAGTCAACAGTGCCTTCTGTGATGCCGCTGACAGGGATGGCTGATTTCAACGCACCCGCCTTGATTTCAAGACCGAGTATGAACGCATGCGTGTCGATACCGGGCTGCGAGATCGTAATCTCTTTGGCAGCCGTGTTCTCCTTGCCGTCTCCGGCTACAATGGTAACGGTCACCGTCCTGGTATCCTCTCCCGAATTGACGGTAGGTATGAATTTAAATCCGCTCTCCGTCCTTTCTATTGTCAGCCAGCCGCTTTCGTTGCCGGCAACCGAATACTCCCAGTCAAAATTGGCAGCCACTGTCACTTCCCTGGCATCATTGGAGAAAGGAGTGACCGGCACAGTCGAAAGCGATGGTTCGACAAAGGCGGCCCTGTCCTGGAGTACGCTGACAGTCTCGGACGCCTGTTTCTCTCCCGTGCCTGCCTTGATGACGAATGTCACCTCCCTATCGGCGTATGTCTCATTGGCATAAACACTTATGTTGACAGTATTACCTTCCTTGGATACGAGCATCCATTCACAGGCACTTGTCTCAAACGTCCAGTCAGGATCGGTAGATGTCACCTCGAATGAAGCGGAGAGCTCTCCGACAGCCGCCAGATGGAAATTATTCTCGGAAGCGACAACTTCCACCGTGCCATAGGCATTCTGTGTAACAGCGACAGTCGCGGTTTTGTCTCCGGCCTTGATTGTCACTGTGGCGCTGAGGACCTTCTCTTCCATATTCTGTCCGCAACTGAGTGTAAGGCAATCGCTTTCGCTATCCTTCACTCCCTCAACGAAGGTATCGCCGCTGATTTCATAACTCCATGCAGTATTGGTATTTATATCCAATACGACCTTGCCGCCGAGACTCTTGAATGCGACACTTCCCTTTGTACCGCTCTCCGAAGAGAAAAGCGTGTTTCTCGAAACCACCTCCAGTACAGCGTTCACCTCGCTGCTATTGCCGCCGAGAACGGGATTCTGATAATTGATCGTCTCCTTTGTGCAGGCGCACAGAGAAGCGGCCAACAATGCTGATAACAATATCTTTTTCATATACTATGTCCTATAGAATGTTTATTCGGTGACTTCCTTGCTGTCCCTCACCAGATACATTGCTCCGTCCGCATAATATGCGTCACCGAGCATATGCGTAGTAGCCCCGGGCATTACCCTGACAATAAGTCCGAGACCGCCGTATGCCGCATCGAAACCGCTCAGGAGGATTGCCTGGCAATTGTCGTTTTTACCGTCGCTGGCGGTGCCTGCCGTGCCATAGAGTATACCGGTTTCAAACTTCTTCTCGGCGATGCTGGGCTGCACTAAATAATAATAGTATGTCTGCTGCGACATCGCCATTGTCTTGGTCAGGCACAGGCCGCCAAGGGTCAGCACCATCCTCTTGGTCTCCTTGTCATAGCTCGCCTCAATCTCGGTACCGTCTACAAACAGATCCTTGATAATGAAACTCTTGCCATATTCTTTCTGCTCGATGGTACAATATGTGCCAATGCCGTCGACATTTATGGCCTGTTCGCCATAATACCAACGCTCCGCATAGAGGCCGAACCTGCCGAGCATCTGGAAGTAAGGATTCTCGTCGTGAGAAATCTGGGAGACCTTGATTGTCTTTGATTCGGTCCATTCTCCGGCAGATGCCGTAATTGTAACAGTACCGTCGCGATGGGCCGCATCATTGGCAGCCGCTGTCACTTTGACAATCGGACCATCCGTACTCACTTCGAGCCACGAATCCCGAGTCTCAGCACTCCACGCCGCTTCCGTATCTACAGAAAGTTTGAATGTCTCACCCTCCGAGTCCAGTTCAATGCTTTCCGGACCGTTCACAGTAAGCGAATGCATCGCTCCGGACCACGACTGGGAAATGCCTATCTCTTTTGTACCACTGGCTGATTCCAGAGTTACAACAGCCTTTCGGGAATCTCCGGTAGCATTGACAGAGGCCGTAATGACTACGGCTCCATCTTGGTCCGTACTTGTGACCCACGACTGATCAGACACGGAAGAATGCCACTCTGACGGGCACGCTACCGAGATTGTCGCCGTACCTCCCTCCATAGGGAAAGCCACATTGTCTTGGGAAATGATGAGGACATCTGCAATCTCCTCTTTCGAGACCTCACTGCACGCCGAAACGAAGAGCAGCGGGATTGCCAACATTAAGAGCAATCTTCTCATAACGATTATAATTTGTAGTTAACAATTGTTCGTCAATAAACCCCGTTTGCTTACACTCCTGAATGGTTTTTATGGGGCACGCAACGGATTTATCATCCAACAACCCCATTTTCACCTTTCATTTTGCGATAAAATCTACTAACTAACTTTTAAAGTAACACATAATAATCGAAAAACCCACAATATTTTTTCACTTTTTTAGACACCTATATAAAAGAAAAGAGTCCGGCGCAATGCCGAACTCTCTATCAATCTATTATTTTCGCTCCAATCTCTTAGCCTCGTCCCAGAGCGCGTCCATCTCCGCGAGGGTCATATCCGAGAGCTTTCGCCCTTTCTTGATGGTATTGTCCTCAAGATAGTTGAATCTCCTGCGGAATTTGGAGCAGGTACGCCCAAGCGCAGCCTCGGGGTCGACCCCGTAGAGCCTTGCGGCATTTATGACCGAGAACATCAGGTCGCCGAACTCTTCTTCGATATGCTCCTGCCTGCCCTCCGCGCACGCCTCCGTGACTTCGCCGCACTCCTCACGCACCTTGTCCCAGACATCCTCCCTGTCCTGCCAGTCGAAACCGCAGCCGCGAGCCTTTTCCTGCATGGACACAGCACGCAGCAGCGCAGGCATAGAGTCCGGGATACCGGCGAGCACGCGTTTGTTGCCGTCTTTCTCCCGCGCCTTGACGAGCTCCCAAGTGTCGGCTATCTCCTTGGCCGTAATCTCCTTGCCGGCATCTTCCCCGAACACGTGCGGATGACGGAATTCCATCTTGTCACAGATTTTCTCCAGACTGTCGGCAATGTCGAATTTGCCCTGTTCCTCCCCTATACGGGCATAGAACGCTATGTGATACAACAGGTCGCCGAGTTCCTTGCAGACCTCGCGCATATCTCCGCGCAGGACTGCATCGCTGAGTTCGTACACCTCCTCTTCCGTCATAGGGCGTATGGACTCCATCGTCTGTTCCGCATTCCACGGGCACTTTTCGCGCAGCGCGTCCATTATGTCGAGCAGACGGCCGAACTGGCGCAGTTTTTCTTCTTTCGTATGCATATTCCTATTATAAATCATCCCCGTCGGGGCTTCGGACGGCAAAATTACATTATAAGAATATGTTTTGAAACAGGCCTTTTCCGATTTTGTTTTTTATTGGGTATTTTTGGGAGGATTTACTCCACCAAGCCGTTATATTTGCACAAACCAAACGACAAGCACATGAGCGACCTACATTTCGTGTCAGCAGATGAAGCCGTAAGCCACATCAGATCCCACAGCCATGTACACCTGAGCAGCGTAGCAAGCGTCCCGCACATACTGGTAGACGCGCTCCGGCGCAGGGCTGATGCCGGAGATGTCTGCGACTTGCACTTCCACCACTTCCACACAGAAGGTCCGGCACCGTATTCCGAGCCGGAGTACGAAGGCAAGTTCTTTGAGCAGGGCTTTTTTGTCGGCCCGAATGTCAGGAGCAATGTCAACTCAGGATATGCCGACTACGTCCCAGTACACCTCGGCGAGAGCCAGAAACTGTATCGTGACGGCTATATCCGCCTCGGTGCCGCGCTCGTGCAGGTCTCGCCTCCCAACCGGGACGGATATGTATCCCTCGGCACTTCGGTGGACTGCTCCCTCGCGGCAATAGAGACTGCAGAACTCAGAATCGCCGTCGTAAACAGAAATGTACCCTTCGCGCACGGAGACCTCATACACATAAGCAGTTTCGACTACCTGGTAGAGGATGATACTCCCCTCATTACCAAGGACTTCGCAGAACCCACCCCTACGGAAATCCTCATCGGCAAGAACTGCGCGGAATTAGTCAGGGACGGAGCGTGCATACAGATGGGCATCGGTGCTCTGCCCAACGCCCTCGCAGCGCAGCTCGTCAATCACAAGAACCTCGGCGTCCATACGGAAATGTTTGCAGACGGCATCCTCAACCTCATTCGCCTCGGTGTGGTAAACGGGTCGCACAAGGGCATAGACAAGGGCAAGGTGGTCGCATCGTTCCTGCTCGGCAGCCAGGACGTGTATTCCTTTATAGATGACAACCCCGACGTGCTGATGAAGGACATCAAGTACACCAACGACCCCTGGACGATAGCGCAGAATCCGGACACGATGGCAATCAATTCCGCTACCGAAGTGGATCTCACCGGGCAGATATGCGCCGACTCCATAGGCACAAGGATATTCTCCGGCACTGGAGGCCAACTCGACTTTGTAAAGGGCGCGACTATGTCCAAGGGCGGTAAATCCATCACGGCATTCGCCTCGCGCACCAACAAGGGTAAAAACAAGATAGTCCCGGTCCTCAATCCGGGTGCCGGCGTGGTCACTCCCAGAGCCGACGCGCATTGGATAGTAACCGAATACGGAGCCGTAGACCTGACAGGCAGGTCACTGCAGGAGAGGGCAAAACTGCTCATAAGCATAGCCCACCCCGACGACAGGGAAATGCTCGAAAGGGAAGCTTTCGAGAGATTTGGTCCGCACTTCCTGCATTTCAGCGTATAAAAATATATAAGTATATATGTATTCATTCCTCATCAGCATGGCAGCCCTCGTGCTGGGCTACCTCTTTTATGGAAAGTTCATCGCCGGAGTATTCGGCGCGGACAGCAACAGGACGACACCGGCAATCAGCCATGCGGACGGCGTGGACTATGTCCCGATGCCGGCTTGGAAAATCTACATGATACAGTTCCTCAACATTGCAGGCACAGGCCCGATATTCGGCGCTATCATGGGCGCAAAATTCGGTCCTTCATCCTACCTGTGGATCGTGCTGGGCTGCATATTCGCCGGAGCGGTGCACGACTACCTGTCCGGAATGGCCTCACTGAGGTACGGCGGCGCTTCCCTGCCCGACATCATAGGCAGGAATCTCGGCAAGACGACCAAATACATAGTGCTGGCATTCTCGGTGATACTCCTGCTGCTGGTCGGGGCTGTATTCGTGTACTCCCCTGCCCAGATTCTCGGCGACATGACCGAGGGAATGACTGGAAACGCCACATCTTCAGCCCTGATATGGGGCGGAATCATATTCGCATACTATCTGATCGCGACGCTCATGCCGATTGACAAGATCATAGGCAAGATTTATCCCCTGTTTGCATTCGCGCTCATATTTATGGTAGTGGCACTGATGGGAGGACTGTTGGTCAAATGGCCAGACATCCCCGAGATATGGCAGGGGCTCGGCAACAGGAGCGCGGAACTCGGCGTATCGGGACAGAGCATATTCCCCTGCCTGTTCATCACCATCGCCTGCGGTGCGATCAGCGGATTCCACGCAACACAGAGCCCAATGATGGCAAGATGCATCACCAACGAGAAACTCGGCAGACCTATATTCTACGGGGCAATGATAACAGAAGGAGCCGTCGCACTCGTATGGGCAGCCGTAGCGTCCTATTTCTTCTTTGACGGCGGAGCGGCAGAGACAGGCTCGAGCATCAGCGCAAGCGCTCCCCAGGTCGTCACTGCAGTATCCAAATCATGGCTGGGAGTATTAGGCAGCATTCTCGCACTGCTCGGAGTGGTCGCCGCCCCGATTACCAGCGGAGACACCGCCCTGCGCAGCGCACGCCTCATCATAGCCGAACTGCTACACGTCAAGCAGCACAGCAAGGCAAGCAGGCTTGCTATCTCGATCCCCATCTTCGCGTTGGTCGCGCTGCTGCTCTGGTACAATATGGCTGACGCCAACGGATTCAACAATATCTGGAAATATTTCGGCTGGGCCAACCAGACCCTTGCGGTATTCACCTTGTGGGCGCTGACCGTCTACCTCGTCAAAAACAAGGGCGGCGCGTATTTCATCATCACGCTGCTGCCGGCATGCTTCATGACTGCCGTGTGCCTGAGTTTCATCTGCACGCAGCCTATAGGTTTCGGAATGCCGCAGTCCTGGACGCCATACATTGCAGCAGGCTCCGGAATAGCCGGACTGGCATTGTTCTGCGCCTGGTATTACGGCCGCTCGAAAAAGCTGAAATGCACCCTGCCGTAGACTTTCTCCTTGACAAACAGGGGATGGGTTGAAAAAGAATGCTCATCCCCATGTTCGAGGATGAAATAGCGCTCCGGATGCAATATGTCCATAGAAAACACCTTGTCCGGTATAGTCTCAAGCCCCTCCAGCGCATAAGGAGGGTCTGCGAATATAATATCGTATTTCTCCCTGCAGACAGGCAGGAATTCAAAGACATTGTCCCTGACCACAGTCACGTTGTCAAGGCCGAGGCGTGCAGCCTCTCTGCGGATAAACGCTGAATTATCCCTGTCCATCTCCACGCAGCACACCCTGCCGGCACCTCTGGAGGCAAATTCATAGGCTATCGACCCCGTGCCGGAAAACAGGTCCAGCACCTTGAGGTCCTCAAACTCATACTCGTTGTCGAGCACATTGAACAGGCCCTCCTTGGCAAAATCCGTTGTCGGACGCGCCTTGTACCCTCTCGGGGGCAGAATGCCCTTGCCTTTGAGACGGCCGCCTATAATCCTCATATCTGCACTACCTCCACTGCGTGAAAATATCTGCCGAGCGACATCTCCTGCTCTTCCGTGAGAGGCGTCGCGAAACAGATGGATGAAACTTCGGGATTGATCTGGAGAGCCTTGATGGCAAGGAACAGGAAATACTCCGCAGTAGTGAAGTCCCCCGCCGGATAGGCCGAAGCCAACTTGAGTTCCTCGCCCTGGGCTATCGCCAGATAGAGAGCCTCTCCGTCATAGGATGCGAGTATCTTGTTATATCCCCCACACAATGAGAGATT
>CAZKRZ010000066.1:3254-7747 GCA_964555325.1 uncultured Muribaculaceae bacterium | reverse complement strand
GAGGGCGCTGGAGCAACTGAGAGCGCCAGACGCGCAAAAGGTGCCGGGATGGCGGAGAGTAGCAGGAGTGCTGGGGAGGATAGTGCGGAAGCGGAGCGATAAGGCTATGTCCTCAAAAGGGCAGCGAGAGGCAAAGCGGGAGGGCGAAGGCGCAAGACGGAGCGGCGGAGACAGATGTGCAAGACAGAGCTTTATAGGCGGAAGCGGAGAGAGGTGGTGCCTGTCGGCGGTGTTCGCGCTGGCGGGGGTATTCTGCTATTTCGCTACGGCATGCCGCGGGGCGTCTGCGGAGGAGGGCGCGGTCATGCAGGCGGCAGGGAGATGCGCGGAGCGGCTGCGGGATATTATCGACAGCATCCCGTTCGGGCATGAGCAGAGTGCAGCGCTGATCAAGGCGCTGCTGACGGGCGAGCGCAGTTCGCTCTCACGAGCGACTGTGCTGGCGTTTCGCGCCAGCGGTGCTTCGCACCTGCTCGCCCTGTCCGGACTGCACCTCGGATTCATTTACCTGATTATCCGCAGGATATGCAATCTCATTCCATGGAGAGGGATAACGGTATCCTACATCCGCGCCGCCATTACGGTAGGCCTGTGCGGATTCTACACCCTAATGACCGGAGCAGGCGCATCCATCGTCAGGGCATTCCTGTTTATCTGCATCAGAGAGACGGCAGGCATTTGTCCGGAGAGGAAGTCCGACCCCGGCAGGACTCTCCTATGCGCCCTCACTATCCAGCTGGCGCTCTCCCCTGCCTCAATCGCATCAATAGGATTCCAGCTGAGCTATCTCGCCATGGCCGGCATCACATTCATTCTGCCGTGGATGCAGAACTGGTACCCTCCGTCCAAGGACCCGGTGCGGAAACTGTGGGACACAGCCGCCCTCTCCATATCATGCCAGATCACCACCGCCCCGTTGGCATGGTGGTATTTCCGCACATTCCCGCAGTATTTCCTGATTACCAACATCATCGCCATGCCTCTGTGCAGCGCGGTCATGAGCCTGAGCATAGCCACTATCGCCCTGTACGCCACAGGGATATGCCCCGAATGGCTGATTGCACTCACCGACCTCGCCGTCCAGTCCATCATCAACGCCCTGCGCATAATATCGGAGATGTAGCAATCATTGCCTCCGCCGGCACATATCATATTAAAGAAACTTGGATAAAACTAAATCCGCTCCTATATTTGCAGTCACATCTTCTGCACAATGAAACTAAAACACATCTTTATCGTGACGGCTGCAGCCGCGCTCTTCAGCACCTCTCTGAACGCGAGGGTCGAGCCCACATCCTCCACACCGGAATCCCTCTACGGAGGACTGCCCATAAGCAATTTCGCCATAGCAGCGCAAGTGCCCGCCGACGGCAACCTATTCGGGCATGTCTGGCGCGATACCGGCAAGCTGGGTGACTGGCTCATCGACTGCGGACAATTGTCCGTGACCGTCATCAAGGACGGCAACGAATGGTCATTCTCCGAATTCAAACACAAATCAATAGACCGCAACTCCCCTATTATCCACAACAGTTACAGGGACAGGGCGAAAATCAACGCCGAATTGAATATCGAGTCATTCTGTCCTATCGTCGCGCAGAACGCCTATGAGACGGCGCTGCCCTGCATAATGTTGCAGATTGACGCAAAGGCATTCGCCGAAGGAAAATTCAGCATCCGCATAGCCCCCGGCGACAAGGCGCTCAACGTATTCTCCAGCGAGAAATCCTCATCCAAGGATGAGAACGGAATCGTTGAAATCCCGTTCGACCTCTGCAAGGGCGAATGTGGCAGCGTGCGCGTTGTAATCGCCACCCACGACCCGAGATGGACCGCTTCGGTCAGATTCGAGGACGCTTCCGCCACCGCAGCACACGCATTCAGCGCATGGGACTGGCTGCGCCTCTCCACCATTCAATTCGGTGAAATGATGCCCGTCAGCGGTGACAAGGTGATAGACCGAAACCTGCAGTATTATGTCCTCCCCGCACTCATTCTGACGAGAATGACGGCCAAGGACCAGGTGCTGACAATGGGTTATGTGGAGCTCAACCAGAGGGACAGTTTCTGGACAAGTTGGATGCATCTCATTCTGTTTAAGGACATTGAGTGGAAAATGATTGAGGAGAGTTATGCCAAGATGGCGAAGTCCGGCAAGATACCGACCTGCATCATGCCGAGGGTCGAGCGCCATGACGACCTGGACATCAACCTCTTCCTGATACTCAGAACAGCGCGCTACTACGCCGTGCACCACAATCTTGACGGGCTCACCGCATTGTGGCCCAAGGTAAAGCAGACCATGGACTGGGTAATCAGCCGCGATTTCGACGGAGCAGGACTGCCTCAGCAGGTCTCCGAATGGTGCGACTGGAAGGATGTCCTGTTTATGCGCGACCGCAAGTATTCCGCATTCGCATCGCTGTTGTATCTCGCGACTCTGGACCAGATGCAGAAGATGGCGGAGATTTGCGGAGACAAAGAAGCCGGCGCAAAGTACGCAGCTGTGTATGACAAGGCCTACGACATGGTCAACCGCCCCGTGGAAGAGGGCGGACTCTGGAACGGAAAGTACTATGCCCAGATTATGAAGGACGGCAGCGTACAGCCACAACTGCATCAGGATCAGATGATAGGCGTGATGTACGGCGTCGTGCCGCAGGACCGTGCAGAGAGCATCATGAACAGCCTCAACGAAATATCTATGACAGAGTTCGGTATCTGCAACATGTACCCCTACCTGGAGAATATCGAGTATCCCGGCGGTTTCTATCACAACGGAGCCATGTGGCCGTGGTTGAGTTTTATGGATTGCTGGGGACGCATCGAGGCCGGGCGCCGCAAGGAGGCGGTCAAACTCATCAAGACCGTGTTCAAGGCCGATCTGTTCGAGGGCGACTATGTCCCCAATGAGAATATCAATACAGCAACCGGCGACAACAGCGGACCTGCCATCCAGGGCTGGAATGCCGATCTGTTCGGATTGGTATGGTTTGGCCTCCAGCATCGGGACCAGCCTTACAAACTGTAGATTTACGATACAAATCCGGTGAGGGACGTGCCCGGGACCTTTCCCATCTGCCCGACATGGAACACGCAGAGGTTAAGCCTGTGCCCGTCCCCAATCCCCCTTATATTGGACAAATCAGCAGAAAAATCCACAGACTTCGGGAAAGGTATTTTCCGCATGAACGATTTTTTGTATATTTGCAGCGCATTCGCAGACAAGGTGAGTTGTCCGAGTGGTTGAAGGAGCCTGCCTCGAAAACAGGTGTACGTGTGAGCGTACCGGGGGTTCGAATCCCTCACTCACCGCAAAAGACCGCACAGCATCAATATGCCGCGCGGTCTTTTTTAATCTCCGGACATCTCCACTCCGCCCGATTAGGGTATAATTGCCATTTTTGGTTGGTGAAACCTCTATAATCAACTATTTTTCAACGGCTTACACATATTAGCCGAGAGTATTTTCTACACATTCCCAACCAGCATGCCTTGCACGTTTATTCACATTTTGGCAAGCGGCTAATCGGTCCTGTCGCTTTTTTCAGATTGTTCTTCACCAACGACACTTCTCAGCCCTTCAGCTGCTTTCTTCAAGGCGCTATCGTTTTCCAGCGGGTTTACCACCTGCTTTAACTTGATTGTTTCAATTATCAAGTCGCCAACCTTCTGAGCTTCGTTCCAATCACGGAAATAGAAATTCTCATTGAAGTAAACTACCATGTGCGAGTCTTGGAGGTAGGTAACGTATTGCTTCTGAATAATTGTGTCATTCTCCACGTAATTAGCATAGCACAATATACTCGCTGGATAACCTCCGACTTCCACACTGTCAACCTCATGTAGCAATTTCACACTATCGTCACCGATTAACCTTACAACCTTTGCCATCTCTTTGGCTTCGCCAATGTCCTTCCATTTAATAGGCATGAAACTCTTGACAAAATGAAACCATACAACATTGCCATTAGGGTCAAATATATCCACTTCGTTCTGCAAAGAGTCCAGACCTTTCCAACCGGAAGCATCGCATACCCATCCTTGGGGTAAATCAATTGAAAACAGATCGTTTTCATAAGTTATCGGGAACGGGTTGTCATTTTTCCTTGCTGCTGGATTAGAACAGGAAATAACTCCAACGATAGCCAGTTCCAGCAACATAAGTCCAAGAGATTTCATAACTAGTGGTTTTTGTAATAGCGTGCTAAATATACGCAAAAAACTTTATACCTATTACATCAGAAACCTATCTTTCGCCTCTCGGTCCTGGCCCCCATGTCTTCCTCGCAGCAATACCGGAGCATCTCCTCGATTGAGGCATCTTCACCCGAGAGAATCCCTCCGATTATGCGCTTGCGAGCAATGTTTTCTATCTGTCCGCCGCTGAGGTCAAACTTCCCGGACAGGTACTGAATATCCGACTCCGCGAGCTCCGGAATCATGGATTTCCAGATTTGGCTCCGCGCCTCTGACGACGGTTTATCAAAGCG
>CAZKRZ010000066.1:0-3244 GCA_964555325.1 uncultured Muribaculaceae bacterium | reverse complement strand
GTCAAGGTTGGAAGTAAGATTAGTGGCAGCGATGAGGATGCCGTCCAGATCTTCCATCTCCTGAAGGATAATGTTCTGGATGGAGTTCTCCATTTTGTCCACAGCCCGCTCGGCCCCCTCCTGCCGGATGCCGAAAACAGCATCAGCCTCGTTGAACAGGAGAATAGGAATCACCCCTCCGGCATTCACGCAAGCCCGATAGCGGACGAATACATCCTTGATGTTCTTCTCGCTTTCGCCGACCCAGCAACTCTTGATCTGCGCCACATCTACCATGTAAATGTCGCGTCCTGTCTCTCGCGCCAACTGATAAACAGTCTCCGTCTTGCCTGTACCTGGAGCACCATAGAACAGACAGGTAAAGCCGCTGCGAAGTCCCTTCGATTTAAGGTTGTCGCGCACTCCGTCAAGACGGTCCTTGCCCAATAGCGAGCGAAGCTGCGCCACCTGCCTGCCTTCCGCAGTATTATAGAACAGTTCTTTGGGAGCAATCGTTCCTGCCTCCACCACCCTCGAAGCTTTTACTTTCGGTGCCTTCTTCCGACAGCCGCCCACATCGGCAAAAAACTCATCCTTGATGTCATCTTTGAGGCGGAAGAAATCCTTGCTGCGAACACCGTCCTGCCCGGCATACTCGATAATCCCCTCATACTGAAGGGCCAGCGACTCATGCCTGTACCTACCTTTCAAATCGTCCAGCCGATTACCCTCAAAGTAATCCTCCAGGTCATGCCATCCCACCATATCATCGTCTTCATAATAATATCTATAGACCAGACCGTACAGAATCATCTTCTCCGTATGAGGAATGAGCTCTGCATATTTCCGCATTGTACGGGAGATGCTGTTGTCCTGGTTGGACTCCATCAGGTCATTCAGTTCCGTAACGGCGTTATCGGCAGCGCACTGATCCTCTTTGCAGAGAGCGAGCATCTTCATTATGCGGTTCAAAAGCCCCAGCGCATCCAGTCCGGTCGTAGGCTCCGGTATCACGGGGATATTCTGTCTCAAGTTCCTCAACACAAACCTGGGCAACACAAAATCACCGTCACTATCTATCCGGAGATACCCCATACGCCGCAACCCCTCCGTCTCATCGTTGTAGGTCAAGAATTTAAGATACTCCAGCCCAAGAAACGATGCTATGGATGAACTCACGATGCGGTAACGCGACGAATTCGCGACAATGGCCGTCAGGATGACAACCTGCATAGGCGTCATCTCCAATGTCTTGCACAAGGCACTGATATCAGCCTGCGCATTCTTCATCAGACTGAGGGACATCTCCTTGGAATCAGCATCCGGACGCATCTTCTCCGATATGCTGCACATCCTCTCTATAATCGTTTTGCTCATATTATTCAATGAATGGGGCATTAAATCCTTCTTGCACCGCAACCGAATCCACGATGGAGACAAGTTCTTCTCTACTTATAAACCCTCCCTGGACCCGCTCGCATTCTGCACCTGCCGCAAGAATCATATCTCCATTGCCAATGAGGTGCTCCGCTCCAGGCTTGTCAATAATTATTTTAGAATCGCCACGGGACATTACCCGGAATGCCATTCTCATCGGGAAACCGGCCTTGATTGACCAGGTAATGACATCCGTCGATGGTCTCTGGGTGGTCAGAACAAGATGAATCCCAGCTGCATGTCCTTTTTGAGCAAGCATTACAATATCCCTGCTAACCCGTTGGGCAAGCATTTGAGACTCTTCCCCGCCAAAGGGAACAATCAAATCTGCAAATTCGTCTATGATGACTACAATAAACGGTCTCTTTCCCGATGAATTGTCAAGTCTGTCATTCATCTCGTCCACCAATGAGTCCAACACATCACAGGATCGGGCCAAGGAACTTACGACCGCCCCTGAAGCATCTCCTTTCTCGCCCTTGACATCCGGCAATACAGCCAGATAATGATTCGGCAGCCCTCCGTATACCTGCAGTTCACATCCTTTAGGGTCAATAAACACGAACTTCACCTCCGATGGATGTTTGGCACACAGGAGAGACGCGACCAGAGAATGGACAGCCATGGACTTTCCCTGTCTTGTAGCCCCGGCCATCAGAATGTGGGGAGCATCCGCAAGGTCAATCACTTTCGGCTGATACGCTGTGGAATATCCGACAGCAATCGGCAATTTAGCCTGGCTGTCTCTGAAATCAGGACTTTCCAATATTGCACGCAGAGGCACTACAGAGGGCTTGTCGTTTGCTATTTCAATGCCGACGCAATCCCCCATCACGACAATCCTTACTCCTTTGGCTCTCAGATACAATGACAGTCCGGCATCCAATGCAAGCACAGTTGCAGCACGAACTCCCGCACCCAGATAGACCTTGAATAAGGAGACGGACGGCCCTGGAATAACCTGCACGTCCTCCACCGCCACATTGTTTTTCGAGAGAAACTTAAAGATTCTTCGGCGTTTGCGGTCAATCTCTTCGACCGGGACATCATTCCTAAGTTCGGCGTGTCGGCTCAAAAGTTCTATTGACTGGCATGCATATCCCGGTAAACTCTGACAGTCTTTCTGTTTCATAAGCAGATGTTTTTATCGCTTGCAAAGTTCACCATTCATTTTGCCAAAATATGGCAGAATGGAAAAACTTTCAACAAGAATCTCCATCCTGCCAACGCGTACCTTGAGGGGCAGTTGCTTTATCCCTTGATGACGGCCACGGGCGCAAGCGCCGTCACAATCTTCACGAGGTCTTTCTGGCACTCCATAACCTCATCTATATCCTTGTAGGCTCCGGCAGCCTCTTCGAGGTCCTTCTGCCCCCGAATGGCGTGGATGATGCCCTGTGCTTCCAGTCTGGCGACCTCATCTTCCAGCGACAGGCTACGGACGGCCTCAGAGCGCGACATCAAGCGTCCTGCCCCGTGAGAGCAGGACCGAAACGAATCCACATTGCCAAGGCCCTCGACAATATAAGAGCGCGTGCCCTGCGAGCCGGGGATGATGCCGGTTTCTCCGAGCCGTGCCCGCGTTGCACCTTTGCGGTGGACGATGCAACTCTCATCGAAGTGGTCCTCCCAAGCCGCGTAGTTGTGGGCGATATTGATTATCGGCTCGAACCGCGCATCCGGATACACATCCCCGATAACTTGACAGATGCGGTCCATCATCAGCCGGCGGTTGCATAAGGCAAACTCCACGCAATAGTTCATTTCGTCCCAATAGGCATGCGCTTCATCGGATTCCATCGGAAGAAAGGCCAGGTCAATCTCGGCA
>CAZKRZ010000065.1:0-7752 GCA_964555325.1 uncultured Muribaculaceae bacterium | reverse complement strand
CGAAGACGGCGCGGTCGGACTGGAACTGGCGCACAAGGACAGGTACAATGCGATATTCTGTGACATCAAGATGCCTGTCATGGACGGCATGGAGGTGCTCGCCAAGATTATGGCGGACGGTATTGACTCGGCAGTCATCATGATTTCGGGGCACGGGGATATAGAGAGCGCGGTCGAATGTATGAAAAAAGGCGCATTCGATTTTATACAGAAGCCTCTCGACCTCAACCGTATCCTCATAACCCTCAAGAATGCAAATGAACGGACAAGTCTCGTCCGTGAAAACAAGATACTCAAAAAGAAAGTCTACAATGTCGAGATGATAGGTGCCAGTGCCCCTATCCAGCATGTGCGTGAGATGATAGACAAGGTGGCGCCGACTGATGCGCGGGTGCTGATATTAGGGCCCAACGGCTCGGGCAAGGAACTCGTCGCCCGCAATCTGCATCTCCAGAGCAACCGCAGCGCGATGCCGTTTGTGGAGGTCAACTGTGCCGCCATTCCGGGAGAATTGATAGAGAGCGAACTCTTCGGACACGAAAAAGGCTCGTTCACCTCGGCGGTCAAGCAGCACAAGGGCAAGTTTGAACAGGCTGACGGCGGTACGCTCTTTCTGGATGAGATCGGGGACATGAGCCTCGCCGCGCAGGCCAAAGTATTGCGAGTGCTGCAGGAAAAGAAACTCTCGAGAGTGGGCAGCGACAAGGATATAAGTGTGGATGTGCGTGTCATAGCGGCCACCAACAAGGACCTCCAGGAGGAGATAAAGAAAGGCAACTTCCGAGAGGACCTCTATCACAGGCTCAGCGTCATAGTAATCAAAGTCCCCGGGCTCGACGAGCGCAAGGATGACATTCCTCTGCTCGTGGACCATTTCGTCAAGAAATACACGGAAGGGACGGCTCCGCGCACTTTCTCGCCGGAGGCTGTCGAACTCCTGCGCAAAAAATCATGGCCTGGCAATATTCGCGAACTGGATAATGTCGTGGACCGTCTCATTATCCTCGGCGGCTCTCCCGTGACTGCGCAGGATGTGCAGACTTATGTCAATCTGTAGTTGTCGCTGACTGAGTTGACTCGTATGCGGCTTTCGCCCTCTCGACGGAAACCGATTTCTTGAGAACGAATCCGGAACCCAAGTACTTGGTGCGGACATCCTCGTCTGCGGCAAGCGCTTCGGGCGTGCCGGTCTGGAGTATCGTGCCCTCGTACAGCAGATAGGCGCGGTCGCAGATGGCGAGTGTCTCGCCTACATTGTGGTCGGTGATGATGATGCCGATATTCTTGTATTTGAGCGTTGCGATGATATACTGAATATCCTCGACAGCGATAGGGTCAACTCCGGCGAAAGGCTCGTCCAGCAATATGAATTTGGGATTGATAGCGAGCGCCCTTGCTATCTCGCAGCGGCGTCTCTCGCCTCCGGAGAGCTGGATTCCTTTGCTTTTGCGTACCTTGGAGAGGTTGAATTCGTCTATGAGCGACTCGAGCCGCTCGTGCCTCTCGGCTTTTGATATGCCTGCCATCTCCATGACTGACAGAATGTTGTCCTCTACCGACATCTTGCGGAACACGGATGCTTCCTGCGGCAGATAGCCGAGACCTTTCTGCGCCCTCTTGTACATCGGGAGTCCTGTAATCTCCTCGTCGTCGAGGAATACGTGCCCGTCATTGGGGACAATCTGTCCCGTGATCATGTAGAAACTGGTCGTCTTGCCAGCACCGTTAGGTCCGAGGAATCCTACGATTTCTCCCTGGTTTATTTCCATGGAGACGCCTTTGACCACAGTACGGACTCCGTACTTCTTTACGAGATTCTCACAATGCAGCTTCATAAATCTTGTCTATAATCTGTGTTCTATACGTCCAAATGCAGGTCGGTGACTAAGTTGCGGACCTCCGGATTGGCATTCATCATTTCCTTGACCTTCTCCTCGTCGGTGTACGCGACATCCTGTACCACGATTTCGGCGGCGGCTACGTCCAGGCGCACCTTGAGGCTGCCTACAATCTCCTGATATGCCGTCTCGAGCTGGCGGAGACAGTGTTCCTTGATCCAGTTGCTCTGCGATTCATTGGAGACTTCAAACTTGAGCGTCTTGAATGTGCCGTCCGAACTTACATGCAGTGCGGCATTCTCCAGAGTGCTGTGCAGGCGCGGTTTGGATGTGTATTGCGAGACGAGGTCTTTCCATTTGCCCAGCATCAACTCGTCTGTGGGGAGGGGGGCATCATCGGCGAACTGCTCTGTCTTGGCAGTGGCGTTGGAGGTGTCCTCTCCCGATACTATGGCGTTGAAAGATATGGCTTTGACCGCCTTGCGTGCGCGTCCTCTCGGTGCTGCCGCCGGTGTTTCCGGCTCTGTGGCAGGGGCTTCCGGCTTGGCGCTTTGTGCGGGCTGAGGATTGACGGCAACTGCGGCATTCTCTGCAGGGGACACCGCCGGCTGGGGATTTTGGCCCGCAGGCGCTATTGGCGCTGTTGCAGCAGCCGTAGTTGTCGGTGTTGCAGGGCTTGCCGGTGCAGATGGTGTTGCTGCCGCTGCCTCCGCGGGAGGCGTTGCAGGTGCACTTGGCACCATTGTCGTTGAAGCCGTAGGTGCGGCAGGAGCGCTTGAAACCACCGGGGCTGCCGGCGAGCTTGGGGCGACATGGCTTGTCGGAGCGGCTTGGATGACCGGAACTGACTGTGCGGCAGGTGTTTGCTTGGCTGTCTCCGCGCCTTCGGGCAGGCCTCCGAGGAAGCAGAGCCGCATCAGCGCGTATTCTATGTGCAGACGGGGATTGACGGCAGCCCTATATCCGGCCTCGCATTGTGAACTGATAGACAGCGCGTCGTACAAAAATTTGATGGAGCACCTGTCCGCCTGCGCCGCATACCTGTCGCGGAGCGACTGCGGCATATCCAGCAGCGAGTCCAGTCCGGCAGTCTTGCTGACCATCAGGTCCCTCAGATGCGAACTCAGTTCGAGTACAAAATGCAATGCGTTGAATCCCTTTGCGAGAATCTCGTCGAAGGTCAGCATGGCCCGGCCGTAATCCTTGCCCAGGAACGCGTCCACCAGCGTGAAACTGTATTCGTAATCCAGCACATTGAGATTTCGCATGACATCCTTGTAGTGAATGTCCGTGCCGCAGAATGCTACCGTCTGGTCGAATATCGTGAGAGCGTCCCTCATGGCTCCGTCCGCCTTTTTCGCTATGATATGGAGCGACTCGTCGTCAATGGTGACACCTTCCTTGGCGGCAATTCCCCTCAAGTTGCCTGCAATGTCGGATATGGATATGCGGTTGAAGTCGTAGGTCTGGCATCTGGAGAGAATCGTCGGGATGATCTTGTGCTTCTCCGTTGTCGCCAGGATGAATATCGCATGTGCCGGCGGCTCTTCCAGAGTCTTGAGGAAAGCATTGAAAGCCGCCTGCGAGAGCATATGGACCTCATCTATGATATATACGCTGTACCTTCCCACCTGCGGTGGAATCTGTACCTGCTCCAGCAGCGTCTTGATGTCATCGACACCGTTGTTGGACGCCGCATCCAGCTCGTGAATGCAATATGACCGCCCTTCGGCGAATGAACGGCAGGACTCGCACTCTCCGCACGGTTCCATGTCGGCGGTAGGATTGGAACAGTTGATGGCCTTTGCGAATATACGTGCTGTACTGGTCTTACCGACCCCTCGGGGGCCGCAGAACAGATAGGCATGCGCTATCTTGCCCCTCTGAATGGAATTCTTGAGGGTGCGGGCTATCACTTCCTGGCCGATAAGGGTCGCGAAACTCTCGGGCCTGTACTTGCGGGCTGATACTACATACTCTGACATAGCGTATTTGTCTTAACTTACAAAGTTAGCATTTTATCTCCGGAAAACCCGATACCTGGTCTGTAATGTGTGTACTGTATTAGTTGTAAATTTGCAACCGTATTCGAAATGAAAGATATGCATCTGACCCTCTTTGTCTCGGTAATCATTGTAGCGTTGCTGAGCGATATTTATATCTGGCTGTCGTACCTGCGCACTGCTGCGCCTGTCTGCCAGGTCCTTCACTTCCTGCCTACGGCAGTCATCGTGCTGTTGCTTGTCGTTATGTCCGGCAGCGGGGCGGGGACGAGGTTTTTCCAGGGGATGTTCTTCCTGCTGCTCTGCTTCGTGCTGCCCAAACTGCTGTTTGTCCTGTTTTCGCTGTTAGGACGCGGTATCGGGCTGCTTGGCATCCATGCTTCCGGAGTGCCGGACATATTGGGGCTTTGTCTGGCGGTGACAGTGGCTGCAGGCTCCTGTTACGGACTGATTTACGGGTGGAAACAGATAGTCGTCAGACCGCAGGCTATTGTCTGTGAGACATTGCCGGTGGATGTGAGCCTCAAGATAGTGCAATTGTCTGATTTGCATTTAGGTACATTTGCCGGCAATCCGGAGTTTGTCGACAGGCTTGTAGACAAGGTTAATCTGGAGCACCCCGACCTTATCGTGTTTACAGGCGATATTGTAAACAGGGGCAGCGAGGAACTGGAGCCGTTTATGTCGAGACTGTCACGGCTGAAAGCCCGTTATGGTGTCGTGTCCGTTCTCGGTAATCACGATTATGCGGTCTATGGAGCATTGCGCGATGACGCTCAGGCCAGGGAGGCGGATGTGGCGCGCCTTGTTGAAATGCAGAGGCAGATGGGGTGGACAGTGCTGCTCAACGGGCATGTCATGATTGAGCATTCCGGTACGGAGATAGCTATTGTCGGAGTGGAAAACGAGGGCGATGCCGGAGGCGTGCGCCGTGCCCGTCTGCAAGACGCCATGGCGAATATTCCACCGGACACATTCACTCTGCTCCTCACCCATAATCCGCAACATTGGCGCGAGGAAGTCGTGCCCTCGACAGACATTCCCCTTACACTCTCGGGGCATACTCATGCCGGTCATTTCCGCATAGGCGGATTCTCCCTTGCACGATGGATGTCCGGGGCCGAATGGGGCGGTCTTTACTCGGAGGGAGGGCAGCAGTTGTTTGTGTCCGCAGGTCTTGGCGGCATTCTGCCTTTCCGTTTCGGAGCATGGCCCGAAATCAACAGCATTCTCCTGTCCGGCGGGCAGGCTCGGCCGGATATGGCGCGCTCGAGATAGCCCCTGTGCGGACAGTATGCTCCGGCATATTCGGTGAAAATGACTATATTTGTCAGTTACCGTCACGGGAACGGGGCACGGCGTTGGAGCCCGCATGACCTTGTGGCGGCAGAATGCAAAAAGTCACGACTGCATGGAGATACCTGATATTATAATAGCCATAGACGGATATTCGTCTACAGGCAAGAGTTCGTTGGCTCGTCTCGTCGCGAAAGAACTCGGACTTCTGTACCTTGATTCCGGTGCGTTGTACCGCGCCGTGACATTGTATGCGCAGGAGGAGCGGCTTATATCCCGGATGAATGTCATTTCCCCGGATCTGGCTAAAGAACTGGAAGGACTGGACGTGCATTTCGGCGAAGGCGGTACCCATATAGGGGATAGGTTGATAGAGAAGCAGATACGCAGTATGGAGGTGGCGTCCCAGGTCAGCCCTATTGCAGCACAGGCATGTGTCCGTGACTATGTGGACCGCAAACTGCACGAGTTCGGGGCAGGCAGGCGCATAGTGATGGACGGGCGTGATATAGGCACTACGGTATTTCCGGACGCGGAAATCAAGATATTCCTGACGGCCTCCGAGCAGGTCAGGGCGCAGAGGCGTTATGACGAAATGGTCAGAGGCGGTGCAGTGCCCTCCATGGAGGATGTCGTCGCTAATCTGCGCGAAAGGGACTATATAGATTCGCATAGGGAAGTGTCTCCGCTCAGAAGGGCGGATGATGCATTCGTCCTGGATAATTCGGAAATGACTCTCGAACAGGAAGTTGCATGGGTCGTCGGTCTGGTCAGGGGCAAATTCGGCATTCTGGAAGCATGAACTTGGATGTCGAGATAGACGGGTACGCCGGATTCTGCGGCGGAGTGATACGCGCCATAGACAGCGCGGAACGCTTTATGGCTTCGTGCCCCGACAAGGTGCTATATTCGCTCGGGTCGATAGTGCACAATGACGAAGAGTTGTCCCGGCTGCGGAACAAGGGCCTCAAGACCATTTCCGTGCAGGATCTCGCGGTGATGAGCCCCGGACACGAGGACGAGACGCTGCTGATCAGGGCGCATGGTGAGCCGCCGGCCACTTACAGGCGCGCGAAAGAATTGGGCTTTGAGGTGATAGACTGCACTTGCTCGGTCGTCTTGCGCCTGCAGCAAAGGATACGCGAGGCCTATGCTCCGCTCAAGGCGCGCGGAGGTACTCTATTGATATTCGGCAAGGTAGGGCACGCTGAAGTGCTCGGCCTGCTCGGTCAAGTGGACGGTGACGCCATAGTGGTGGAGAGTCCAGAGATGCTCGAATCCCTCTCCGATGCAGGGGAAATCAGATACGACCGCCCGATAGAGATATTCTCGCAGACGACCAAGAGCCCGGAGGGCTATGCCGACATCTGCGGACGCATCCGTTCGCGTATGCGTGATGCCTCGGAACTCGTCGTGCATGATACTATATGTACACAGGTGGCGTCCAGGCACGGGCGTCTCGCTTCTTTTGCGCGAGCGCACGATGTGGTGATATTCGTATGCGGACGCATGTCCTCCAACGGAGCGGTCCTGTGCAGGCTCTGCGCTTCCGCCAATCCACGGACATATCATGTCGAATCCGCCGCCGAACTCCGTCCCGAATGGTTTCATGACGGGGACAAGGTAGGAGTGAGCGGAGCGACATCCACTCCCAAATGGCTGCTCGAAGAGGTGGCAGGGTGGATTTCTGAACAGTAAACCTTATATTTGCCTTTTCAATTCAAACACAGAAACATGACAGATACAAAATGCCTTATACTCGGTGGCGGCCCTGCCGGATACACAGCGGCCATATATGCGGCCCGTGCAGGGATGCAGCCCGTTCTTTATGAAGGGCCTGTGCCCGGAGGACAATTGACGACCACGACCGTAGTCGAGAACTATCCCGGCTTTGCGGACGGTATCGAGCCGTTTGCAATGATGGACGCGATGAAGCGCCAGGCGGAGAGGTTCGGTGCGGATGTCCGCAGAGGCGTTGCCGCATCTGTCGACCTCTCATCACGCCCCTGGAAGGTCACTGCCGATGATGGGGAGGAGATTTCCGCTCAGACTCTGATTATAGCCACAGGCGCGTCGGCACGTTATCTCGGACTGCCCTCGGAGACCAAGTTCCGCGGTCTCGGCGTTTCCGCCTGCGCTACATGCGACGGATTCTTCTACAGAGGCAAGAATGTCGCCGTGGTCGGCGGAGGTGATACGGCGTGCGAAGAGGCACTGTACCTCGCAGGACTTTGCAGCAAGGTATATATGATAGTGCGCCGCGATGTGCTCCGCGCCTCGGAAGTGATGCAGGAGCGTGTCAAGGGCAAGGAGAACATCGAGATTTTGTGGGAATGCAATACACAGGAGATTCTCGGCGATGATTCCGGAGTGACCGGCGCCAGGATAATCCGCCGCGATGGTACTGTTTTTGATATAGCGGTGGACGGTTTTTTCCTGGCTATAGGGCATCATCCCTGCTCGGAGCTGTTCTCCCAATGGGTTGAGACAGACGCGGATGGCTATATCCTGACCAAGGATGGCACTTCCGTTACCAATGTCCCCGGAGTGTTCGCGGCAGGAGATGTGCAGGATCCGAGATACCGCCAGGCAATCAATGCCGCTGCCTCGGGCTG
>CAZKRZ010000064.1:0-7896 GCA_964555325.1 uncultured Muribaculaceae bacterium | reverse complement strand
AGGCCAGATAGCATTGGGGTCGCTGCCGTCAGCTGAATTGCCTCCGGCATAGAATACATACACAAAATCATAACGGGAGAAATCCACTGCCGAATCGCTGAGCTTGCATGCCTCATAAACGCATTCCGCAGCCCTGTCCACACCGTCAGTCTCCTGCGCATACCAGGCGGATTCGTGGGAGACCGTAACGACAGGACCGACATCTATTGTGAATGCCGTAGCCCCCTTGTACTGGTCATTGAACCAGTCGAGAGCAGAGCCTGTGCCTCCATAGGCACTGTACGACGGCTTGCAGAGCATATCACGGAAATCGCTCGGCTTAAACTTGAAACTGACATCCTTAAACTGCACCAGCAGCGCTATGGCACGGGCATTTGCCGGAGGCCATGCAGCACTGCCGTTCCGCGAATCCACCCGGGCAGCCACGACTGCCTTGTCCATAGAATGCAGCCGACGGTTTTTGAGCGCACGGCTACGCATCATGCCATAAGGAATATCCCGGCTGCCTGCGATGACAGAAGCCGTGGCAATGCGTCTGCCCGCAGGCTCCTTGACGCCATAACGGCAAGCGCTGTTACAAATCCGCCCGTCCGCAGAGAACGAGGCATAACACAGCCACCCGGCATCATCCGCGACAAGAGCCTCACCGGCCTCACTGACAATAAGATGAGCATATTCATCTCCTATTATACGCACACGCAGAGGCGTACCATCCGGCTGGCGGACAGTGACGACACCGGGTCGCGCAGGGACAGCCAAAAGGGAAAAGCAGGGCAACACCATAGCCAAAAGAATGGCTGCCCACAGGTTCAGAAGTCTTTTCAGTACACTTTTCATAATCTATGCAGCGTTTCTGTGCCGTCATTGCTGTAAAACTCTACTTGGACGGCCGCGCAATATAACAGGGGCAAATATAGAAAAAAGTCGTCACTTCACAGCGCCGACCTTTCACGTGTACTAAAACCTAAACCTGACTCATAGATGCAGGTCCAGGGCAAAACGTTGCAGACATTTTCAAAAAAAAACGTCCCGAAAGTGAAAAACTTTCAGGACGCGGTCTTACTCTCTTCAGGAGAGGACTACTTCTTGCCCTCTTCAACGGATACCTTGCGGAACTCCTTGAGGTCTTTCATAAGCTCAAGTGCAGCCTTACGCGCACGTGCGCCAGCGGCTTTGTTGCCCTTGACGACCTGAGCCTCGGCATTCGCCTGGAACACCGCGATCTCTTCGTTGATCTTTTCTACAAGTGCTTTCATGATAAAAAATTATTTAATTAATGGTTCGAGTGGCACAAAAACTCCGCGCAATATAAATACTTTTGAAACATTCTCAAAATTATTCGCCCAAAAATCACGCTTATACAGAGATTTTTGTGGCATTGAGACTGTCCATCGCCCTGTCCGGACCTATCGTGCAGAAGTCCTTTATCCCCTGTATCACGGCACCGGATATTTCAGGCATCAGGGCACGCTGCTCTTCGGAGAATGCCCCCAGTACAAATCCTATCTGCCCTCCCTTGTTGAAGTCATTGCCGATACCGACACGGATGCGGGTGTACTCGGGAGTGCCGAGACATTCCTCTATATTCTTGAGCCCGTTGTGACCTCCGGGACTGCCCTGCTTGCGCATACGCAGACGGCCAAAGGGGAGATTGAGGTCGTCACATATCACTATGACGTTGGAGAGCGGGAGCTTGAGTTTCTGTACCCACCAGCGGACAGCATTGCCGCTGAGATTCATATAGGTACTCGGCTTGAGCAGGTAGAGTTTGCGGCCCTTCCATGACAGTTCCGCCACATCTCCATAACGCTGCGTGGAGAAAACAACATTGGATGCCTGAGCCCAGGCATCCAATATCATGAATCCTATGTTGTGCCGCGTTCCGGAGTATTCAGCCCCGATATTGCCCAAACCTACTACGAGATAGTTCGCTGCCATATCTTCTGGGATACTGCGCCTACGGAAAAGGCCTAACATCATCTATTAGTCCTCAGAAGCGCTTGCCGCTGCAGAGTTACGGGTAGCCTTGACGCCGCAGACAATCGTTCCCTTGGGATCGAGGAGAGTGATGCCGTCGAAAGAAAGCTCACCGACCTTGATCTGCTGGTTGAGATCAACCTTGTCGATATTGACGGGAAGAGTGTCGGGAAGGTCTTTCATCAGAGCGCTGACTTTGAGAGCGCGTGTGGACTGATAGAACTTACCACCCTTCTGCACACCGACTGCGTGTCCGGAGATGACCACAGGAACCTTGATAGAGATAGGTTTGGTCTCGTTTACGAGGAGGAAATCCACGTGGAGGCACTCGTCGGAAACAGGATGCCACTGGCACTCGTGCACAACTGCGGTGTAGGTATTGCCGTTGTCAAGTGTGAGATCTACGATAAAGGAAGCGGGGGTGTTGGTGATACCCTTGAATGCCTTTGCCTCGATGGTGAAGAGGACATTGTCCATACCGAGTCCATAGAGGTTGCAAGGTATGAGACCCTGACTGCGGAATGCTTTGACCGCTGCTTTGCCCGCGCTCTCGCGGACCTTTCCTGAAAGCTGGAAATGCTGCATTTTACAGATAATTTATAAAAAGTGTTACTCATCCTGTGACGGGCACAGGACCCATTGCACCAAAAGCCGTTGGGGCTTTTCAAATGCGGCTGCAAATATACAAAATATCACGCAAAAAAAATGACAACGTGGGCGGAAATCATTATCTTTACAAGAATGTTATATATTATAGTAATATGTACAGCCGCTCTGTCGGCTCTTGTGGCATGGGCGCTGACACGCGCCTACGGCAAGGCCGCAAATATCAGGGATATGGCTGCCAAGGACAATGATCTGACAGCCCTTCGGGCGGAACTCGACACCGAGAAGCTGCTGAGGGAAAAAGAACGGGAGCACGCGGCGGCGCACTATGAGGATCTCAAACAGACATACGACAAGACCGTCAGGGAGCTCAAGGATAACCAGACGCAAATCATTGCCGCCACGCGCAATGAACTCGCCATAGAAAACGAAAAGCGGCTCAAGGAGCGCGAGGAATCCCTGCGCAAAGAGGCCGAGGAGACCATGAAGCATCTCACAGGAGGTCTCGACCAGAACATCAAGGCCATGAGGGAAGCATTCGAGGCGCAGAAAAAGAGTCACAGCGAAGAGTCCAGCGCAATCAAGACCAAGTTCGACGAGGCTGTCAGCCAGTTGCGCAGGGAGACCGAGGCTATAGGAAGCCAGGCGGCTGATCTCGCCAGCGCACTCAAGGGGCAGAACAAGATGCAGGGAATGTTCGGAGAGACGATATTGGAAAACATTCTCCGCAAGGAGGGATTCACCAAGGGCAGGGACTACGACTCCGAATACTGGCTGCGCAGCCGCACGGGAGAAATCATCAAGAACGAGAACACCGGCAAGAAGATGCGTCCGGATTTCGCCCTGCATTTTCCCGACGACACAGACATTCTGATAGACTCAAAGGTCTCTCTGTCAGCGCTCTCGGACTATTTCGCCGCAGACAGCGACGAGGCGAGGGCGGATGCATCCAGGCGCAATCTCGAATCGGTGATGTCCCATGTCAAGGAGCTCGCAGGCAAGGAATATGAGAAACATGTAGAGGGACGCAATACGCTGGACTATGTCATCATGTTCATTCCCAATTACGGGGCATACCAGCTCGCCAAGCAGGAAGACCCGGAGATATTCACCAAGGCATTCGCACAGAATGTACTGATAACGACCGAGGAGACGCTCATACCGTTCTTGAGGCTAATACGGTCGGCATGGGTGCAGAAAGGCCAGCAGGACAATATGGCTGCCATCGTAGATGCCGCCCAGAGAATGGTGGAAAAGGTCGCCATTTTTGCAGAGAGCAACGCGAAGATTGAAAAACAGGCCCGAGATCTCTGCACGTTGCTGGAAAAGAACACAAGTCGCCTCAATGGACGAGACAGCATATTCGGAGCGGCACAGAAGGTAATCAGTTGCGGGATTACAACCAAACGGACAGAGAAGTTCCTGCAACTCACCGGAGCCCTTGACAACGACGAACCAACTGATAATGAAACCATAGACATTCAGAAATGAAAGCATCCAAAGAGATAAGCATCGAAGAGTGCGCGCAGATCCTGGAGGAACACGGCATCAAGCCTACTGCCAACCGCACCATGATAGTCAAGCTGTTGCATAATGCGCCCAACCCCATGTCCATGTCGGACCTGGAGAGCGAACTGATGACCGTGGACAAGTCCGTCATTTCCCGCAGTCTCGCATTGTTCAGCAACGCCCATCTGGTACACCGCATAGATGCAGGCGGTGACGGAGCATTGTTTGAACTGTGCCGCTGCACCTGGGAGGACGGGGAGGACCCTGACACGCATGTACATTTCTACTGCGAGTCCTGCCACCGCACTCTGTGCCTGGACAATATACCCGTACCTCATACAGAACTGCCCGAAGGCTATAAAATCCGCTTCTCCAACTATGTGGCCTGCGGATTGTGCCCCGACTGCGCCGCCAAAGAGGCCCGCAGATTATTCTGAACATATTATAAACAATATCTATATGAACAAAGGAATTTGCTTTATGCTGCCGATCATGATGCTCGCCGCATGCAATGGCGGTAGCAGGCAGGACGCAGTACCTGCCATCGATCTCGCCGACATGGACACAAGCGTGTCTCCGGGCGAGAATTTTTATCAGTATGCCAACGGAGGCTGGATGAAAGCCAACCCTCTCGGAGCGGAATACGCCCGTTACGGCACTTTCGACGTGCTGCGCGAAAACAATGTCGAGCGCCTCAACGACCTGTTCGCCTCGATGACCACATTGAAGACGGAGGCCGGCTCGTCTGACCGCAAGATCGTGGACCTGTACAAACAGGGACTCGACTCCACAAGGCTCAACGCCGAGGGCGCAAAGCCTATACTCTGCTATGTCAAGGAGATTTACGACATTTCTGACAAGCAGGCTCTCGCCGCCAAACTCGCGGAGCTGCACCTCTGCGGGGAGAACGGATTCTTCGGAGCAGGCGTAGACGCAGACCTGATGAACAGCGACACCCAGGTGCTGTACATGGGACAGGGCGGTCTCGGCATAGGCGACCGCGACTATTACATCGAGGCTGAGAATGCCGACATCAAGGCCGGCTATGTGCAGTTCCTCACCACAATATTTACGCTCGCAGGAGTGGAGCAGCCCGAAGCGGCGGCAGCGTCCGCGATGCGCGTGGAGGACAAGCTCGCGGAGTATTCGTGGACAAGCGTCGAGAACCGCGACTACACCAAGATTTACAACCCCATGAGCGGAGCGGAGATCATATCCTCATTCCCCGGATTTGATTTCGCAAAGTACTTTGAGACCGCAGGCAGGGCCGTATTCGGTGCCAATCTGCCGAGCCTCGACAAGGTCATCGTCCAGCAGCCGTCCTACTTCAAGTCATTTGCGGCATATTTCGCCCAGGCTCCTATCGAGGACCTCAAGAACTATCTCGCAGCCCAGTTTATCAGCGGTGCCTGCGGCGCACTCAGCGATGATTTCTACGACGCGTCATTCGAGTTCTTCTCGCACAAGATGAGCGGCATTACAGAGCAGAAGCCCCGTTGGAAGAGGGCCATGTCCGTGCCTAACAGCATTCTCGGAGAGGCAGTAGGCAAGATGTACGTGGAGCGTTATTTCCCGGAGAGCAGCAAGCAGAAGGTCTCCAAACTCGTGAGCGACCTGCAGGTATCCCTCGGCGAGCATATCGACGCCCTCGAATGGATGAGCGCGGAGACCAAGAAATACGCACGCGAGAAACTTGCCGGATTCTCCGTCAAGATAGGCTATCCCGACAAATGGAAGGACTACAGCACCCTCAACATCGACCCCGCACTGAGTTATTATGAGAATCTGCGCGCCGCCAGCAAATGGTACACAGCCGACAATCTCTCCAAACTCGGCAAGCCGACAGACAAGAGCGAATGGGGCATGACACCGCAGACAGTCAATGCCTACTACAATCCGACCACAAACGAAATCTGCTTCCCTGCCGCCATTCTCCAGCCGCCGTTCTTTAACCCCGACGCGGATGACGCTGTCAACTACGGAGCTATCGGCGTGGTCATCGGCCATGAAATGACACACGGTTTCGACGACCAGGGCCGCATGTTCGACAAGAACGGCAACATGACAGACTGGTGGACAGCCGCTGACGCAGAGGCGTTCAAGGCCAAGGCGGAGGTGCTGGCAGCACAGTTTGACGCTGTGGAGATACTTCCCGGCGTACATGCCAACGGCCATCTCGAACTCGGCGAGAACATCGCAGACCACGGCGGCGTGAGCATAGCATATACCGCCCTGCACAATGCCCTCGGCGGCAAAGAGCCTGCTGCCATAGACGGACTCAGCGCAGACCAGAGGTTCTTCCTCGGCTACGCACATGTCTGGGCACAGAACATCACCGACGAGGAGAGGGCACGCCTCAACAAACTCGATGTGCACGCTCTCGGAGACAACCGGGTCAATGTTACACTGCGCAACTTCGAGCAGTTCTTCAAGGCGTTCGGCATCAAGGAGGGCGACAAGATGTTCCGTCCCGAAAGCGAGCGCGTACACATCTGGTAAGAGCGGAAACGCCGATATTACACAAAAGCCCGGTCGCTGCAATGGCGACCGGGCTTTCATTAATAGTGCGATACTCTAAATATTATCTTTCTCAATATCCTTGAAGTAGCGGTATGTATCTACCTTGAGTTCTCCGCAGGCTGCCTCATCGCAGACGATGACAGCGTGAGGATGGAGCTGCAGGGCGGAAATAGTCCACATCTGGCTGACTCCGCCTTCAACACCATGCTTGAGGGCGCGTGCCTTACCATGTCCATTGCAGACAATCAGCACCTCGCGTGCATCCATGACGGTACCTACACCTACAGTCAGCGCTGTCTTGGGCACCTGGTTTACATCTCCGCCGAAGAAACGGCAGTTGGCTATGATAGTATCTGTAGTAAGCGATTTCACACGGGTGCGGCTGGTCAGGGAAGAGCCGGGCTCATTGAAAGCGATGTGTCCATCAGGACCGATACCGCCCATGAACAGGTCTATGCCGCCGGCAGCCTTGATAGCCTCCTCATAAGCGGCGCACTCTGCCTCAAGATCCGCAGCGTTGCCGTTCAGGATATGGACATTCTCCTTACGGATGTCGATGTGGCTGAAGAAGTTGTTCCACATGAACGAATGGTAGGACTCGGAATGGTCCTCGGGCAGACCCACATATTCATCCATATTGAAAGTCACGACATTGGCAAAGGAGACCTTGCCTGCCTTGTAGAGCTCGATCAGACGGCGGTACAGTCCCAGAGGGGATGAACCGGTCGGGCATCCCAATACGAAAGGATGCTCCGGAGTAGGTGCCGCTGCGTTAATCTTTGCCGCCACATAATCTGCCGCCCATATCGAAAGCGACTCATAGTCTTTGTTGATAATAAGTCTCATATCTCTTTTACAAATTCATTTCAAAAGTTCTCCGGCATCGTCGGGCCGGTCGTATATCTCGAATGCCGAATTCTTGGACTTGTATTCGGGGACAATCCTTTTCATCAACTTGACCATATCTGGGATTTCCACGATTCTGGAGAGCCTTGCCAGTTCGTCCACGCCATTCAAGGCGCAATTATAGTCATATTCTCGCACATTTGCTATACGTATGCGCTCATGATTGGTCGGAAGTGTGTTTTCCGTATTGCCGAGAACCTCTTCATAAAGTTTCTCTCCAGGACGCAATCCGGTGTATTCCACCATAATATCCTTGTCGGGAACAAATCCGGCGAGGGAAATCATCTTGCGCGCGAGATCGTCTATCTTGACGGCGCGTCCCATGTCGAACACGAATATCTGTGTGCCGGTGGTCATCGTAGCCGCTTCCATCACGAG
>CAZKRZ010000063.1:0-7913 GCA_964555325.1 uncultured Muribaculaceae bacterium | reverse complement strand
TCTCGAGAATCTGCTGGATGCCCTTCTCGCAAAGGGAGATGAGGATCTCAATCCTTCTGCCAAAGTAATCTACGCTCAGAAGTACTATTGGAAGTTCGGAAAGACGAGCGACGCTACTACCAACAATAACAATGGTATGATGTTGCCGGCTCTCGAGCTCCAGGGTGGCGAACTGCTCAATGTCGACATCGACTTTGACTGGTGTGCCCACATGACCGGAAGCGGCAACATTGACAAGGTGTCTATCGTTGTGGAACTTACCGGCAAGGGTACTTTCAGCAACGGAACACAGGTCAGCGATCCTTTCGTGACGACCCAGGAAAAGGGTCATCTCGAGTGGCAGCACGCTTCCGTGATGGCAAAGGGTGTCAACAACACCACCCGTTTCATCATCCGTCCTCTGGAGTATGCTTCTGTCACACCTAACCAGCAGCGCTGGCACCTGGACAACATCAAGATCTCTGATTCGGACATCCCTTATTCAGAGCCTGTGTATGCCAATGTGACTGTGTCTGATGAGGTTATCACCTTTGACGGCAATCCCGCAGATGGTCAGGAGTTCAAGGTCTCTGCAGACAAGGACTGGACACTTACTACCGATGCCGAATGGTTTGTCGTCAATACGACCGAGGGTCTTGCCGGCAATGAGGTCACAGTCAAGGTGACCTGCCAGCCCAACAATGATACCAAACTCCGTCATGGCGTGATTACTCTCGCCGCAGCGGATACCCGCAAGAATATCCATGTCGTCCAGAACTCCGGCGGCAGCGAACTGCATCCATTTTTGAGTATTGTAGGTGGAAACTATGTTGGTATTCCTGCGTATGCGGGTACCCATACTGTTGAAGTTCAGGCGAATGTTGAGTGGAAAGCCGTTTCAGATGTGGATTGGATTACAATTCCTCAAACAAAGGCAATAGTTTCACTATCGACATTGACGTATGCTGTTGAGGCTAATGATAATACCGAAAGTGCTCGTACAGGTCATATAGTGATTTCTTCCGAGGACGGTCTTGAGAGTGTACTGACCGTTACCCAGAAGGCGAAATCGCTGTATACAGCATGGCAGTTCTCGGCTGATGATATGCCTGGGTACCAGGACTACTTCGGAGGAACTGCTGGAATTGTTGATTTTGCAGCCGGTAATGGCGGTAAGTATGTCCCTGCAAATCTTAAAGGCAATGGTAAAATAGAGTATTGGCAGGTTGATAAAACGGAGTATGAGAAAGAGGGCGCTAACGATCCTAAACGAATTGTTGGAGGAACAGGGCATCCGTATGTAACAGGAGTGTGGCCTGGAGACTATTGGCTTTTTACGGCTTCTGATGGCAAAGAGTACCATGCAGGGAACAAAGTGCATCTTAGTTTCTTGACAAGAGTGTCTGGCACGGGTCAGAAGTATTGGCTGTTGGAGTATTGGGATGGTAAGTCTTGGAGTCCTGCAGCCGAAATTAAAACGGAAAAGGTCGGCGACTCTGATGTGAAGTATAACTATATTCTTGGTACATCGAATATTAAAATAGATGTTACTTGCAAATTGGCAGCTACTTGTTCGACAATGCAATTCCGTTTCACATGTGCTGCTAATTATACAGCCGGTAATAAGGTTCTTTCAGCGCCTAATGGTGGAACAATGCGTATTGCAGGTGCAGCAGATGGCACGAGCCCTATACTTGAAGTTGTAGAGTAGTTGTTACTTTTACAGTATTATTATGCGGGTCGCTCAATGTCGGAGCGACCCGTTTTGTTTTATGGGGGGGGAGGAGATTCCCGTCATGACGGAGAATGTACGACTGGCTGGCAGACATGAGTCAGCGGTATGCGCCGTGCCGCATGTATGCATAGGGATGCATACGCAGAGCCGCATTCCCGGCAGGGGAGTAAAAGAAAAGAGTCCGGTGTGATACCGGACTCTTTTGCCAATGTACTTGTGATGTCAAACCGTCTGGCAATGAGGTTTGCACCATATTATGCGGACTATTTGTCCGTAGTGAACTTGTAGATGGTCTGTGAGCGGAACTTCTCTCCGGGACGGAGCACTGTGGAAGGGAATTCGGGATGGTTGGGGCTGTCAGGATAGTGCTGCGTCTCCATACATGTGGCAGAGCGGCGTACATACTTGACATCTCCCTTGCCGACCTCTCCGTTGATGAAGTTGCCGGAATAGACCTGCAGTCCGGGCTCTGTTGTATAGACCTCCATGACAATGCCGGTCTCGGGGCTGGCAAGCGTGGCTGCGAGAGCCTTGATGTCACCGCCGGTGTTCAGCACCCAGTTGTGGTCCCAGCCCTGTCCTATGCGCATCTGCTCGTCATCGGCATCGAGGCCGTCAGTCAGAGCCTTGGGCTTGCGGAAATCAAATACGGTGCCCTCTACGGTTGCAAATTCGCCTGTAGGTATCTGGACTTCATCTGTAGGAGTGACAGAGTCAGCATTGATGTACATGACGCAGTTCAGGTCATCCTTGCTGCCGTCGGCATTGAGGTTGAAATACGAATGGTTTGTGAAATTGGCGTGGGTGGCCTTGTCCGTTACGGCCTCGTAGAGCAGGCTCAGGCTGTTGTCATCGCCGAGCGTGTAGGTGATGCTGTACGAGAGGTTTCCGGGGAAGTTCTCCTCCATATCGGGACACTCGCGCGTAAACTTTATGCTGTTGGGACGGATGTCCGTCGCCGTGAGCACATGGCGGTCAAATCCGACCTTGCCTCCATGCAGGCAGTTGGTGGCATTGTTCTGATACAGAGTATACTCTGTGCCGTCGAGGGTGAACTTGCCGTTGGCGATGCGGTTGGCATACCTTCCGATAGTCGCTCCGAAATTGATGTCATTGTCGAGATAGTCCTGTACGCTGTCGAATCCGAGCACGACATCGCGGAAATTGCCGTCGCGGTCCGGCACCATCACACTCACGATACGCGCTCCGAAGTTGGTGAAGCAAACCTCCATGCCGTTGGCATTGGTGATGGTGTACAATGCGAGAGGCTGTCCCTCATAAGTGCCTTTGAATGCCTCCGGGTCAAGTCCCGAGGCTGTGGTCTTGTCCGCGCAGGACGCAAGACCGAGTGGCGCTGCTGACATGATGGCAAATGTTTTGATAAATCTGTTCATTGTTATGTAAATGTTTGTTGTCTATCGTTTTATAGGGCTGATAGTGAAGCGGAACTCCCTCTTTGCCGGATAGATGCGGTACTGCTCCAGCGGCTCGGCGCCCCAGGTGTTTATACCGCCGACTCCTGATTGCACGAGGTCAAAATGCACATGGGTGCGTCCGTCCTTGCGGAGTTCAAGAGAATGTCGTGCCGCACCATATTGCTTGTTGTGGTTGCGCTCCTTGGTATATCCGTGGCGGGTGCAGTCAAGTTCCTCCAGACTGAAAGGCAATGCGGAGGCGGAGAACTCCGTCTCTGCGGTGATGCAGAGACCATTACCTGCATCGTCGAGCACCTTGAACCACCTCAGACCGGTGTGGGTGCCGGATTCCTGCGGACGCACATAGCCGTAGTGGTACTGGTCCTCCACGCGCTGCGTGTAATGTCCTATCAGAGCCGACGAACGGCGGTCGATGTAGTTCTCCCAAGGGCCGTATCCGTAGAAATCCACAATGCTGCATTCGCCGGGCATAGCCATACGCATGCCGAATCGGGACATGCAGGGGGCCTTGTCCAGACCGCCGGCATCGCTCATCCTCTCCACTCCCTTGACAGTGCCGTCGGGATATATCTCATAGATGACGCTCACTGCCGCCACTCCGCCTATAGGCTCATATTCTACTGTCACTCTGCGTATTCCATCGGTCGCTTCTTCGTCCGTCAGGCTCTTGAGTTTGAGAGAAGGCTGCCTCCACATCTCCATTTTGATAGAATAGCCGGTCCCGAGGTCATTCTCGTTGAGGGCTCTCTCAAAGCAGGGCATGACAGGCGCCGCCAGCATTTCCTTGCCGTCAATCCTGTAGCTGGACAATGCTCCCGTTGCGGGATCGAATGCAACTTCCACCTGCGGAGCGATGAATGCCTTATGGCAGGCGGTCGCAGCGACGGGATATGCCGCTCCTGCATTCTCCGCCAATATGGGGAATGTGTTTGCGTCGAGTTTCTCGGCCCTGTGCAGCCTGATCTGGCTGTATGCTATACGCTCTGCGGCAGGCAGTAACTCCCTGGGAGTCTTGAGGATGAAATCCAGGTTGAGGAAGAGGTCGCCGTCTGCAGAAGCCTGCGCTTCCGCCAGTCCGGGAATCTGTATCTGTGCAATCTGCCGGGGTGCTGCCGACAGATGCTCCACCGCTCCGGACAGTACTGCAGTGCCGTTGCGCACTATGCTGTATTCCATGCGCACATCGTCCAGACTGCGGAAGAAATATTCGTTGTAGACATCGACATGTCCGGGCTTATCCGCGAGGCTGCAGTGTATGTCCTGATACTGGTAACGCACCTCGTAGGCGTGCGGATGCCAACTGCGGTCCGCCGCTATCACACCGTTGCAGTTGAATGAGCCGTCGCTCGGGTCAAATCCGTTCCAGTCTCCGCCGAATGCGAACACATGGTCCGTGACGGGGCTGTCAACCTCCCTCCACAGGGCCTGGTCTACGAAATCCCAGATAAAACCTCCCTGGTAGTGGGGGTATTTGCGTATGAGATCCCAGTATTCCTTGAAATTACCCATCGAATTGCCCATTGCATGGGCGTATTCGCATTGGATGAGAGGCTTTTCGGGATTGTTCGAGACATATTCCTCCGCATTGCGGGGAGACATGTACATGGGGCAGAATATGTCAGTATTGTATTCTTTCTCTGCGCGTTCGTACTGGACAGGGCGTGTGGGGTCGTAGGCCTTGATCCAGTCGTATGCGGCGCGGAAGTTGTCTCCGTTGCCGGCTTCATTGCCGAGGCTCCAGATGATTACCGACGGGTGGTTGTAGTCCCTGTATACCATGCGCTGGTTGCGAGACATGTGGGCGGCCTTGTAGTCGGACCTGTGAGCAAGTGATGCCTCGCCATAGCCCATGCCGTGTGACTCGATATTGGCCTCGTCCACCACATAGAATCCGTATTTGTCGCACAATGCGAGGAAACGCGGGTCGTCGGGGTAGTGGCAGCAGCGGAGTGCGTTGATATTGAGTTGCTTGCAGATAATGAGGTCGCGTATCATCTCCTCTTCGCTGACAACATATCCTCCGAATGTGCTGACTTCGTGACGGTTTGCTCCCTTGATGAGGACCGGCTTGCCGTTGACCAGCAGCTGCGCGTTCTTGATTTCTACACTGCGGAATCCTACCGGAATGCTTGTGCTCTCGCGTACATTGCCTTTGCCGTCGAGGGCGGAGACATTCAATGTATATAGATAAGGTGTCTCCGCTGACCAGAGTTTCGGGTCGGTGATGCTGGCGGAGCCGCTGCCCTTGGCGCAGCCGAATGCCGCCACTTCGCGTCCCTCCGCGTCTGTCAGGCTGCATTGCACGGAGCGTATGCCCTTGGTGGTGCGTGCCCGTACATCGATGCGTCCGTACATATCGGCTGTGACATTGATGTCCTCGATGCGCTCGCGCTCACGGGTATAGACTTCCACACCGCGTGCGATGCCGCTCAGCCTCCAGAAATCCTGGTCCTCCAAATAAGAGCCGTCGCACCAGCGCATAATCTCCAGGGCGATGACATTCCTGCCTGCCTTGACGAAACGGGTGATGTCAAAACGCGCTTCCAGTTTGCTGTCCTCGCTGTATCCGACCTCGCGGCCGTTTACCCATACGCGGACATTGGATGTCGCCGAGCCTATATTGAGGCATATCTGCTTGCCGCTCCATGACCTGTCCATCTCGAACTCCTTGCGGTACTGGCCTACGAAATTGTGCTCCGTCGGGGCGAACGGGGGATTGTTGCTGTACCATCCGCGCCACGCATAGCCTATGTTGAGATAAATGGGGTCGGCGTAGCCGTTGAGTTCTATCATTCCCGGGACGGGAATCTTGTCCCAATTGCTGTCATCGAAGTCTTTGGCCTCGAATCCGTCCTGCAGCCTCTCCATGACGGACGGGCAGAAGCGGAAATTCCATTCGCCGTTGAGACTGAGCGTCTGCTGCTGGTCCGTGACGAATGTCGCCGACATCGGCATTCTGTTGCGTTCAAAGACGTTGGGGTCCTGCCAGTCCTCCATGGACGGCGCTCCGCAGAGTGCAATGGGGAGCATGGTCATGCCCGCCAGCGCGGACAATACTTTCAGAATGTGGTTCATGCGTTATCTTTTTTACAAATGTTAAATATACAATTTATTTCCGCCATTCTGTGCACGAAAGAAAAATTGGATATTTTCAAAACGGCTTCTTAAATTTGTATTTCCGCAGAAGACAGGACGATGCGGCTACAGGAATGACGAGACCGACTATATATTTGTACACGGACGGGGCTGCGAGTGGCAATCCCGGTCCCGGCGGCTATGGTATAGTCCTGGTCTGCGGCGAGTTCCGCAAGGAAATGTCCGGGGCGTTCTCCCTGACGACCAACAACCGCATGGAACTGCTCGCCGTCATCAAGGGACTGGAGGCCATCAAGTGGGAGAATGCGGTCATCGAGGTGTACAGCGACTCGAAATATGTCGTGAGCGCGGTGAATGAGGGCTGGCTCGCCAACTGGGAAAAGCGCAATTGGAAGAATGTCAAGAACCCCGACCTCTGGCAGCGTTTCCTGGCCCTGTACGGGCGGCACCGCGTCACTTTCCACTGGCTCAAGGGGCATGCCGGACATCCGCTCAACGAACGCTGCGACGCGCTTGCCGTCGCTGCATACAGACAGCCGGGTCTGCCACCGGATACAGGATATGTGCAGGCGGCATTATAATGTGAAATGAAAAACCAACAATGATATGGGCAATACACGCAAACCAATAGTGGGCATCACCCAAGGCGACGGCAACGGCAGCGGCTATGAGGTGATTATAAAGGCACTCGCGGACAGCAGGATTCTCGACTCGTACATTCCTCTTGTCTACTGCTCGTCCAAGATATTCGGCTTCTACAAGAAATCCATACACGAAGTACAGAACATAGAGACCAATGTAGTGAGTTCCGCGTCGGAGGTCAAGCCTAAAGTTGTAAACATACTCAACTGTCTGCCGGACAACTATTTCGTTGAGCCTGGACAGGCTACGCCAGAGGCTGCCCGCGGTGCGATACTTTCGCTCGAGCGCGCTGTCGCGGACATCAAGAACGGTGATATAGATGTGCTGGTGACCGGACCTATCAACAAAAAGGCCATGTCAGGCGAGGGATTCGGTTATACCGGACATACGGAGTACCTCCAGAATGAGTTCGGAGCAGGTGATATCACCATGTTCATGGTCAGCGACCAGCTCAGGATGGGAGTCGTCACGGAGCACATTCCCCTCAAGGAAGTGCCCGGGGCAGTGACCGCAGACAAAATCATATCCAAGTTGCACATCATGAGCGACTCGCTGCGCAGGGACTTCGGAGTGGACAGCCCCAAGATTGCAGTGCTCAGTCTCAATCCTCACAGCGGTGACGGCGGACTGCTCGGCGATGAAGAGCAGACTGTCATCATCCCTGCAATAGCGCAGGCCCGCAAGGAGGGTATACTCGCATTCGGGCCGTATTCTCCGGACGGATTCTTCGGACTGGACAATTACAGGCGTTTCGATGCCACGCTGGCGATGTATCACGACCAGGGACTTGCCCCGTTCAAGGCCATAGCATTCGGGGACGGAGTCAATTATACAGCGGGACTGCCGATTGTGCGCACTTCTCCCGACCACGGGACGGCATACGAACTCGCCGGGCGTGATGAGGCGGATCCGCGCTCTATGATGTCCGCCATATTCAAGGGAATCGACATCTGGCGCAACCGTATGGCATACGACGACTTGCAGGCAGGCAAAATGCCGGAGCAGAAATTCCAGGAGGAGCGTCA
>CAZKRZ010000062.1:6860-8049 GCA_964555325.1 uncultured Muribaculaceae bacterium | reverse complement strand
CAAAGGTACTCACTTACTTTCATTTCCATACACAGGGTTTTCCCCATGAGCCGCATTCTCCGTCCCGTTCTTGATGAGCGCAGCACCTGCACCCACAGCTGTTGAACCAAGTAGCACCTTGGTCACGAATTTAAGCAGTTCTCCCATAGTATTATTCGAATATAGCGTCAATAAATTCATCGATAAGTTCGGAAATTCCATTCCCGATCTCTTCTCCGCGTTTCATTCCTGCGGATACAATCTGGTTTCCCATTTCCGTCACGTTGGCAGGTACATGACCACCACCGAAAAGTCGTTCAATAAGGTTCATAATTTATCGTGTTATATCCATAAATATTTGACAAATAACAGCATGTCCTCCTCTATCCTCTCCTGCGCCAGTTCCCTCTTTCCCGAGCTGGGCTTTGACGCGGAGTAGTCGGCGAACTGTTTCTTTTTCATCCATCTTCCCGTTTTTCACGATGCAAATATATCGGAGATGATTGCCAGAACTTGGCAGCGTGAAAACTTTCATGATTTTATTGAGTGCCGCATTTTGGCAACCACAGGCAATACCTTTGTCCCTCAAAAAAAACGGTACAATGGCAAAGAACTATTTCAACCGCTACATCTGGCTCATAGACACCATTCGGAAGCACGGCTATATCACATTCAGCGACATCTCTGACCTATGGCAACGCTCCTCCCTCAACGAGGACGGCGGATACCTTCCCGAGCGCACCTTCTTCAACCACCGCGAAGCCATAAAGGAAATCTTCGGCATCGACATCAAGTTCGACAAGACCCTCGGCTACTACCTCGCCGGCGAGAATCTGTCGGAAGAAGGAACACGCAACTGGCTGCTCTCCTCCCTGTCGGTCAACAACCTAATCAACGAGAGTCACGACATGCACGAGCGCATCCTTCTCGAATACATTTCCTCCGGCCAGAAGTACCTCCGCATCGCCATCGACGCCATGCGCGAGGGCAAAGTCCTCGAGATGACATATCAGAAGTTCACGGACATTGAGCCACGTACCTACGATGTCGCTCCCTACTGCGTCAAGATCTACAAGCAGCGCTGGTACATGGTCGGCAGACCTTCTGGCAGCAAGGAGCCCCACATCTACGCCCTTGACCGCGTCCGGATGTTTCAACAAACCAGAAAGGAGTTCAAGATGCCGGCGAAGTTCAACGTCACCGACTACTT
>CAZKRZ010000062.1:0-6850 GCA_964555325.1 uncultured Muribaculaceae bacterium | reverse complement strand
GCTGGTTCGGCATCGTCCATGACGAAGAATACCGGCCCCAAACTATCCGTCTCAAGGTCTTCGACAAGCAGCGCCACTACCTGCGCACCCTGCCTATCCACTCTTCCCAGAAAGAGGTCGAGATACAAGACGACTGGTCAATCTTCGAGTTCTTCATAGCCCCGACATGGGACCTCGAGCAGGAGCTCCTGCAGTGGGCCGACCAGGTGGAAGTCCTAGAGCCTCAGCCCCTTCGCGACATGATGATAGAGCACGCCTGGAGCATGCTTCACCTCTACAATGAGGTCTGACAATGTAGACTATTCGATAACTCTTGACATGGTGGAGAGCATTTTGTCGTATGCGGTGGGGCGCAGCCATTGCTCTCTGGCGGGGCATCCGTCCACAGGGATGACCTGATACGAACGCGCCAAATCGCCGGGGAGCGTGCACCATATCCATTCGCCCGAAGTCCCGTCAAGGGCAACGTTACCGAGCGCATCCCTGATTATCCGGACCTCCACAATCAGACCGAGCTGGGTATTGCGGGCACTCATATTTGACACGGCATTACCTATAGAATAATATACAGGCACTCTCCTGCCGTCAGAGGCTTCTATCACTTCCCTATCCTGGACGACATGCGGATGCGCTCCCACGATGATGTCCGCGCCCCAATCCGCCATCCTACGGGCCCACAGTTCCTGCTCCCTGCCGTGACGGAGCGTATACTCCACGCCCCAATGCGGACAGACGAGCACTATATCCGCCCCGGACGCACGGGCTGCGGCAATCATCTCCCCCACGGCATCCATACGGACAACTCTCGCACCTCCTGCGACCTCGCCGCCGGAATTGGTACCATAAGTACAGTTGACAATGGCCATCTTAACGCCCTTAACCTTAAGTATCAACGGATTGCGCTGTGCATCCCCGGACATTTCACATCCGGTGTAACGCACCGTACCGGCATTCTCCATGCTGTCATAATATCGCAGCGTCCTCTCCAACCCGCGCGCCCCTTTGTCCAGAATATGGTTGTTGGCCGTCAGAAACACATCCACGCCGCAATCAGCCACATAATCCGCATAACTGTCTGGCGCACTGAACGACGGATACCCAGTATAAGGCTTCCCGGCAAGCGTAAACTCCATACCCGCAACAGCAATATCCGCCGAACGGAGCCTCTCCGAGATACCCGAAAGGAATGGACTGAAATCAAATGTCCCGTCGGCACGGCGCGCCGTCTCCATCTGCCTCGTATGTAGCATCACATCTCCTATAATCCTCACTATCAGCGTATCCGTCCTGTTCTCCGGAGGAGCGATAATGCCGGGACGCAGCATAGTCCGACCGCACCCCGCGTCTGCGAGACCTCTATATAGAGCACAGCGGTTCAGCGCCACTCCCAGGCTGTCCCGCACATCAGACAAATACAGCAACGGCCCCTGCCGTACGCAAGCGGCTCCGCGCTCCTGCTGCCTTTCTAAGGATACCGCCCCGGCAGAGCGTGACTGGGCACCGGCCTCCATCGGAAACAGAAACAAGAATGCGATACAGATATATACCGCAGATACACAGGCAGGAACAGAGATTAAGCCAAAGCGTTTCATGCTTCAAAAATAGCACATAATAGCCAAATGACAAGCCACCTGCAAAAGACAGTATCCCACGGATGATTAACGGTTTCGCCAAAATAACCATTTATTAGGATTGTCCCCATTCTGGCGAAAAACGAATTTTGCAGTGTCGTTCATTCCGATGCAACGCATGGAATAAGGTTTATTAGATTGTAGAGAAAAAGGCGAGTCGTGAGATTCGCTTTTTTTTTAGCCCTTTTCTGTTTATCTTTACCGCCTGTATACTGATACCTATGCCTATATTGACGCTCAAAGATTTGGAGGAACTGACTCCGGCATTCAGTGGAAAAGTCGGCCATTCGGTAGGGCGCGCGCTCATGCGCATGCTCAACGTGGACGCTCTTAACGCATTGTATGACAGGCAGGCAGACAAGCAGGGCCCTGATTTCACCGACGGGCTGCTGCGCGACCAGAGTATCAACTACAGCATAGGAGGATGGCAGACTCTCGACAAACTGCCGGAGGGCGCATTCATCACAGTCAGCAACCACCCTTATGGAGGCCTCGACGGCATCATGCTCATAGACCTGATCGGACATCTGCGTCCCGACTACAAGGTCATGGTCAACAAGATTCTGTCCTATATCAAGGCCCTCGACCCCAATTTCATCACAGTCATTCCGACCGGCAAGACACGCACCGCCCCCAAGGCGGAGAGCCTGCATGGGGTCAGAATAGCATTGAACCAGTTGCATGACGGCTCCCCCGTCGGATTTTTCCCCTCGGGCGCTGTCTCGGACCTCAAGCCAAGAGAAAGGTGCATACGCGACCGCGAATGGCAGCCGTCCGTACTGAGGCTCATACGCAAGGCCCGGGTCCCGATCATTCCAATACGGTTCTTTGACCGCAATTCGGACTTCTACTACGCATTGGGGCTGATCAACTGGCAAATAAGGGTATTGAGACTGCCGTCAGAGCTGCTCAACAAATCCGGTCACCACGCCCGTATCGGCATCGGTGATATCATCACTCCGGAGATGCAGGACAGTTGCACATCCATAGAGGATTTCGGCAAAATGCTGCGCGACAGCGTTTACGGCATGCCGCTTCCCGAGGAAATGATTTCGAGGGAGGATTTCTTCAGACAAAGAAACATAACTCTATAGAATTATGGATACTAAACAGAACACTACGGAGACAAAACAATCCACAAGGATACAGACCTCGCTGCTCAACGCTGCAGAGAAGAAAGTATTGGTATGGCTCGCAGAGCGCCAGCCCAAATGGATGACCTCCAACATCCTGTCATTCATAGGTCTGGGAGGTTCACTGCTCATAGGACTTGGATACGCACTGACCGGCAAGGACATAGCATTCCTGTGGCTGGCGTCGTTCGGATTCCTCGTCAACTGGTATGGAGACTCGCTCGACGGCTCGCTCGCCCGCGTCCGCAAAAAACAGCGCCCGATATACGGCTATTATCTCGACCACACCCTGGACTGCATCAACGAATGCTTTATGTTCATAGGTGCCGGACTCTCTCCACTGATGGATATGAGAATAGCCCTGCTCATGCTCATAGCGTACCTGCTCATGACTATTAATGTCAGCATCAACGCCCACCTCAAGAAAGAATTCAAACTCACCTATGCCAAACTCGGCCCTACCGAGTTCCGCATCATAATCGTGATCGTCAATACGCTGTTCTTCTTCATACATCCTCTGAGGGAGTTTTCGGCAAGTGTCAACCTGTTTGGCAACATATTGACACTCAAAGCACTCGACATCGTAGGCATCGTCATATTCATTGTACTCATAGTCATGTACCTGGTGAGTGTCATCAAGGATCTTGACGAATACGCCGAGATAGATCCCAGAAAATAAGACCTATGCAAGTAAGTATAAAAGAGGTAAAGACACGCAGGGAACTCCGCAAGTTCGCCTCTTATCCCAATGTCCTCTACAAGGACTGCCCGTATTATGTCCCGCAGATCATCTCCATGGAGATGGATACGCTTGACAGGAAAAAGAACCATGCATTCGAAGTATGCGAAAGCAAGTATTTCCTCGCATACGACAGCAATGGCAAGATTGTGGGGCGCAGCGCAGCCATCATCAACCACCGCTACAACAAGAAAGTCAACGAACGCCTCTGCCGCATGAGCTGGATAGACTTCGTTGAAGACTACGATGTATTCAAGGCTCTGATGGACGCTGTCGCGGAATATGCCAGGGAAAAAGGCATGGACACTCTCGCCGGTCCGCTCGGATTCCTCGAGTTTGATGTCGCCGGCATTGTGATAGAGGGATTTGACCGCCTGCCTACAGCCTACGGCAAATACAACTATCCCTACTATGACGAGTTCTTTACAAGGTACGGATTCCGCAAGGACAGCGATTATGTGGAGTTTATCATCAAGGTGCCGGACGGAGAGACCATAGAAAGGTACAAAAGGGCGTCCAAAATCGTATCCGAGAGATACGGCATACGCCAGGCGGAGCTGCCGAACAAAAAGGCAATCGCCCCCTATCTGGACGGAGTGTTCTCCTGCATGAACAGGGCATATTCCAAACTGCACGGATATTCGGAAATGAGTCCCGGGCAGATAGAGGATCTCAAGAAGCAGTTCCTGCCCAATATCAATGTGGACTACATATCCATTCTGCTCAACTCCGATGACAAGGTTATCGGTTTCGGCGTCGGCATGCCCTCTCTCGCGAAGGCCATGCAGAAAGCCAAGGGACACATGTTCCCGTTCGGATGGATACACATGCTGAGGGCTCTGAAGCACAACGACACATTCGACGCCCTGCTGATAGCCGTCGACGATGACTATCTCAACAGCGGAGCCACTTCCATGATATTCGAGAAAATATATTCTGGCCTCATCAGGCACGGCATCAAATACGTGGAGAGCACACGCGAACTGGAGGACAATCTCAAGATGCAGAACCTCTGGAACAAAATGGATTACGAGCTCGTCAAACGAGCCAGAACCTATAGCAAAGAGTTATAAAGAAGTTTCTCAAATACGCGGTCTCCATCGCACTGGCGGCAGTCCTGCTATACTTCGCGTTCAAAAACGTGAGGTGGGCAGACTTTATCAAGGCGTTCAGCACCTGTAAATGGGGATTTGCCGCATTGTCCATACTCGCCGCCGCATTGATACCGACATTCAGGGCTCTGCGCTGGCAGAGGGTGGTGTCGTCATTCGACCCGAGTATCACGAGGCCCAAGACGCTCATGGCGACATTCATGGCGTATCTGACCAACCTCGTAATCCCCTATTCGCACGAAGTGACGAGATGTGTGACCATACACCGCAGTTCCGCAAACAAGAATGCCGCCCCTTACGAACGCCTGATAGGGGTCGCGGCATTCGAGCGCGTCTGCGACATTGTATGTATCGCCCTGATACTCGCCGGGCTGCTGATTGTGGCGTGGAACTCTTACGCCCAGTATCTCAATGACAATTTCGCAAAGCCTGCCGCCCGCATGGGCTGGATACCGGTAGTGGCAATCATTATCCTCATAGCAGCCATAGTAGTGACTATAAGGATAATACGGAGTAAACGGCAGCGCAGCAAGATATGCGCCCGTATATGCGAATCCCTGGATGGTCTGGCAGAGGGTTTCAAAGGTCTCAGCCAGGTGCGCAACAAGAAGGCATTCCTCCTGGAGAGCGCGCTCATCTGGGTGATGTACTGGCTGCAGATACTGCTGGCATCGTATTCATTCCCCGGAATGGTGGACATCGGGCCTATGGACTGCCTGTTCCTCAGCCTGCTCGGACCTATATCGTCGGTAGTGCCCGTGCCCGGAGGATTCGGAGCTTTCCATATCATCATAGCCACCGCCCTGTCAGGTCTCTACGGAGCCGAATGGGAGACGGGCATCATATTCGCCACCCTGGTACACGAGTCGCAAGTCCTCGTATTCATTGTGCTAGGCAGCATCGCTTTTCTCACCAAAGGAAAATCATACCTCTCACTATGACAAGGATATACAAGGCAACGGCAACAGCCGTTGCCATTATTTTTGCTCTCGCGTCCTGCACCGGCAACAAGAGCAATTCTGCACCGCTCATCGGAATCAGCACAGCCTGCAACGACTCCAGCATGGTAACGAGCCTGCGGAAATCCTACACTGACGCTGTCATCGCCGCCGGAGGCATACCTGTGGCACTGCCTACAATCTGCAAGGCAGAAGACGCTGCCGCAGCATTGTCCAGGATGGACGGTGTGATATTCAGCGGAGGAGAAGACATCGATCCGAGGTATTACGGAGAAGAGGAACTGCCGGAAAACGGCAAGGTCTCCCCTGTCAGGGACAGTTGCGAGATGCTCTACGCCCGCGCCGCCATAGACGCCGGCATGAAGATATTGGGAATATGCCGTGGCTGCCAATTGCTGAATGTTGTACTGGGAGGCTCTCTCTATCAGGACATTCCGACTCAGCACCCGACCACAGTCCGGCACAGGCAGACCGCCCCGGAATGGGAGTCCGTACACAAGATAGGCCTCTCGCCCGACGGCATACTGTATGAATCACTGAACGGCATGGACTCCGTGGGCGTCAATTCGTTCCACCACCAGGCCGTCAAAAATCCCGCCCCCGGACTTCGCGTCACCGCTGTATCCGAAGACGGGATTATCGAGGCTTTTGAGAATGCCGACCGCAGTATCATAGGCCTGCAGTTCCACCCGGAGAAATGCATCGTCCACGGGGACACGCTCTGGCTGCCGCTGCTGCGCGGGTTTGTAGACAGCTGCCGCTATTGATGCGCGGCTGACTGTATCACTTCACCCAGCGTCGGATGAGCGTGTATTATATCACGCAGGTCCGAAAGCGTGGCATTCCTGCACATAAGTGCAGCCGTCTCCTGTATCAGATCAGCGGAATGCGGACCGAAGAGGTGCGCGCCGAGCAGCCTGCCGTCTTCGGCGGACACTATCAGTTTGCAGACACCCTCGACATCGTCCATAGAAACAGCCTTGCCGTTGGCACGAAACATTGATTTCAGGCATTTGAATGCGAGTCCCGAAGCCTTGGCTTCCTCCTCCGTCATGCCCACCGATGCGGCTTCCGGACTGGTGAATACCGCAGCCGGCACCACATCAAAGCGTATATCGTCCTGCTCTCCGCAGATATGGTTCAGAGCCCTCCTGCCCTGGAATGTGGCGACATGCGCCAGCATCATGCCTCCAGTGACATCGCCTATGGCATAGACATCGGGCACGGAAGTACACATATTCTCATCTACTGCGATACCGCGCCGGCTGTAATCGAT
>CAZKRZ010000061.1:0-8105 GCA_964555325.1 uncultured Muribaculaceae bacterium | reverse complement strand
GCCCTCGGTATTGACACCCTGCTGATCTACGAAGAACGGGAATGACTTGGTGACAGCATAGGGGGAGTCTCCGCCTACGGTCACGGTAATCATACCCTCGTGCACACCGATAACCTGTGAGGACTCGGCGATAGGAGTGATGGTTACAGTACCATTTTTCTTGTCCAGGTCAGCTTTCATCGGCTTTGAAGAGACGTTACTGTGTTTGGTCCACTTGAAAGCCACTTCTGCACCTTCGGGGATGTCGCTCTCGAGAATGGGGACCTTGATGGCCTCACCGCCCATCTCGACCCTGTACATGGCAGGATATTTCTTGATGTCGAGACCGACATTGTTGCCCCAACGGACATAAGTGAAGTTGTAGGGGCTGACGAATGTGCCCTGTGTGACAGTGACAGTGATGGTCTTCTCGGTGACCTCGCTGTCCTCTGTGGTGATGGTCGCGGTGTGTGTGGCCTTGTTGTCAAGGCTGGAGTTGGCGGCGAATGTCATGACGATGTCCGCGCTGCCGGCACCGGAAGCGGGAGTGACGGTGACGCCCTCGGAAGCAGTTACAGTCCAGTTGACTGTGGAAGTGAGTTTGATCGTGTAGGTGGTGTCATTGCCTGCAACCTCAGCTGCGGTCTTGTCTACCTCAAAGGAGGCTATGCCGCTGGCTGCAGCCTGTGCGATGGTCAGGGTGACAGGAGCGCCCATATTGGGCTTGAGAGTGACATTGGCAGAGCGTGCTGCGCCGATATTCTGGCTCACTACGAGAGTAACGGTGTCCTGGCGTACAGCCTTGGTCGCAGGAGCGACGCTGATCCAACTCTGGGCAGCCTCGGGAATCTCGACAGTGTACTGGAGGTTGGTTGAGACGGGGATATATACATTGCCGCCCTCTGCAGTCGCTGCATAGCTGACCTCGCTGGCAGTAATCACGCCCTTCTCGAAACTGAGCTGCTGTGCCTTGACATCACCGGTGGAGTTCTTGGTAGCGAATACGAGCACATGTCCGCCCTCTGTAGGGAGTGTGGCGGGGGCAGTCACCTTGATGACGCCTGCGCTGACGGATGCAGGGACTACGACTGCGCTGTAGCCGCCGGAGCACTGCACGCTGAACTTGACGCTCTCATCACCGTCTGCGATGGTGTAGGCGAGTTCGACTGTCTCACCGGGCAGGATTGCAATTTCCTCGGTCTGCTCCACAAAGAATTTATAGGCAATTGCCTTGTTCACAGTGAATACAGTGCCGTCCGCGAGTTTGAAATACACGGCGTTGTCGTCCTGGCTGATAGTGATCTCATGGGATTTGTCGTAAGCGGCTGCCACTGTGGACCATGTAGTGCCGCCGTCATAGGATACCTCCCAATTGCCTGCCTCGCTGTTGATGCGCAGCTGGGGTGTCACACCGAGAGCGCTGACCTTGTTGCCGTCCACGAGCAGCCATTCGCCGTTCAGTGTCCAGTAGTATCCGCCGTCTGTGTCCTGACGGACGCTCACGACAGGAGCTGCACCCTCTTCTCCCTTGTCACCCTTGGAGCCTTTGTCTCCGTCCTGGATGACATAGGTCTTGCCGTTGGAGAATGTGATCTTGTATCCGTTCTCTACATCCTCGACATTGCTGATGTAGATATTCGCTTCGGTCTGTGCCTGCACGAGTGTCTGCAGGGCAGTAATGTCAGTGTTGAGTTTGAGACAGAGTGTCTCCAGTGCATCTACGCGTCCCTCGACTTCCTCAATGCGGTCTTCGAGGTCGCTGACTCTGGTACAGCCACCGAGGGCGATCAGAGCGGCAGAACCAATGGCTGCCAATAGTTTCATGTTAATTTTCATATTATGCTTTCTTATAGTGTGTATGCGAGATTGTATTCGGTACCGTTGATGGTCACCTTGACAGCGGCTCCATTCTCATGGAATGTACCCTCCTTGCCCTTTTCGTTGTCGGTGAATGCCGCGCTGACGCTGATGCTGTCAGACTCTGCCGGAGCACCGAAAGGATAAATGACGGTAATCATACGGGCAGCGTTGGAAGAGGTCTTGCTGACACTGACATTATACCTGACGCGGTCGTAACTCTTGTCAATCTCGTCAGAGACGGGGGTGGTGTCGATTGTAGACTTGTAACCGTCGGCAGTCTCCGAGAATGAGCGGAAGAGCATATTGTTGTTGTCCGGGAATTCGGTGTGTACGCCATAGATGATCTTGCTTGCATCGCTGTCGACCTGGACTACATTCTTGCCGTCAGATCCGCTGGCCGCGCAGAGGTTGAAGTGGAGGTTCACCGTACCGGATGCCGCGCCGTAGCCCTCATCCACGAGGACAAAGAACTTGTTGTCCACCATGAATACAGCCCTGCGGTGTGTGAGGTTGCTGTAGGACAGGTTCTCGGTGGCAATCCAGATATAGTTGTCCGCGCTGCCGTCGCCGAGGTACTTGCCCTTCATGTAACCGTCTGCGATAGTTGCCCTGCCGAGGGTCATGGTGTTGTGCACTTCCGTGGCGGCGTATTCGGAACGCTTGCTGTCCTTGCCCGTATCGTAGGTGAATACGCCTGCGTCGGGCAGGAAACGGCGTCCGCCCTTCCACAGAGCGATAGTGCCGTTGTCAGGCTGGCAGTGCCATTTGTTGTCGGGGTTGTAGTTGTTCTTGAGTATCAGCATGGTACCGTCAGCGCCCCATTCGTTGCGCAGCATATAGTAGCCGGAAGTGCTGTACTTCTGGAGCTTGGTCGTAGGCTTCTCGCCCTGCTTGCCCTCGCTTGCCATCCACAGCAGTTCCTTGTCCTCCGGGAACATCTCGGAGTAACTCTGCAGGTTGCGCAGCAGCACATTCTTGGTCTGCCTGGCGGAACGGGTGTCGTTGAAGTTCTCGGTGCTGTAGTTGGGATAGAGCATGTCCATCACGAAACGGCAGGAGTTCTTGAGATACGAGCTGTAATCTTCGGGATACATTGCCTCTTTGCCGTTGGCTATCACGAACTTCTGAATGGTCTCGAAATTGGAGACGACACCGATGTGATAACTCAGGTCGAGTTCGTTCTGCACGCCGTCGGCGTTGAACTGTGTGGTAAGCTGGCTGGTCACGAGGTTTGCGCCCTCATACAGCCAGTACTCTCCGTTCTTGTACTCCGGGAATACCATTGCGAACTCGTTCTCCGCCTGCACCTGCGCGAAATAGATGTTGCTGGTGGTGGGGGAGTACCAGTTGTTGCGGTTGCACTCCATGACATCGTTCCAATATACCATGATCTTGGATAGCCATGCCGGTGTCACCTTGTCGCTGCCGATGATGTAGGGGAATACCTCCACCCAGCCAATGAGTTTGCCGGACAGCTGGAGGCCTGTGTAAGGCACATCCCAGGTACGTCCACTGGGGACGGTATACTTCGCCATGTAGTCATCGTAGAGGGAGATGAGTTTCTCCACATACTTGTCCTCGCCGGTGCAGTGATATGCCTTTGCGAGATAGGGCATGCACTGGAGACGGTGGATCTGCTTGTTGAATTCCTTGTCATCCGACACGCCTGCAGGGATTTTGTCCCAGTCGGGAGTGCCGTCGCTGCCGCTCATGTCATAGTAGGTGGTAAGACCGCCTGTGCCGGGACCTTCGTTGAATGTCGTGGTGACGAAACGGTTCTGGAGAGCCTGGTCGGCAATCTGCTTTGCCGCGCTCGTGAGGCTCTTGTCTGTAAGATCCACAGTCGGGACGACCACGGATGTGCGCGTGCGGTACCATGTGAGTATTTCCTCCATGGCGGTGTTGGCAGCGCCTGTGCCGTAGTAGTCTGCGGCAATCTCCAGCCCCTTGGCACCGAGATCTATCACATCGAAGAAACGGGGCTCGACGCCGTCGTAGACAAATACGATTTCATTGGTGTCCGGCTTGTCTGTCGGCTCATCCTCCTCGCTGTTGTCCTTGCGGGTGTTGGCAAACTTGTCGTATTCCCTTTCCTCCTCAGTGCATGAGGTGAATGTCGCGGGGAACAACATCGCCAGTGCCGCTACGGGCAGCAGGCTATGTGTCAATATTTTAATATCTTTTCTCATAATGCTCGGGCGATATTATTTCCAGCCTTCGTTCTGCTTGTAGCCGCAGAGGTCGACTTCCCTCTGAGGGATAGGCAGGAGTTCGTGCTTGTTTTTCTGTGTGTACTGTCCGGCTATGTAGTAATCGGCACCGGTCTCGTCCCAGAGCATATAATCCAGCTCTGTCTGCTTGACGGACTCGTAGTAGATACCCCAACGGACGAGGTCCTGCCTGCGGTGTCCTTCGTAGGCGAGTTCCCTGCCGCGCTCGTTCCTGACCGCCTGGCGGAATGTCTCATAATCCATTCCGGCGAGGTCGGCGACGTATGACGGACGGCTTGTGGAGAATCCGTAAGCCCTGCGCCTGACCTGGTTGATGGCGTCATAAGCCTCGGAGGTCGGGCCGTTGTTGGCCTCATTGAGGGCCTCTGCATAGAGCAGTAGTACATCGGAATAACGGAGGATATACCAGTTTACATTGGAGAGGTTGTTGTCCTGTACCTGGTTCTCATCCTTGACATAACGCTCGATATCCCATTTGCCGGGAGTGAGGTTGTTGACAGCATTCTTCTTGAGAGACTGCTTGGCGTCCTCGGCGCATGCCAGTTCGAATGTGCCGTCCTGGGTCTTGCCATTCTCATCGGTGTAGGTGAATATGGCAGTCTTGCCGGTGTTGGTGGTGTACTTGTAGTCGGCAAAGGACAATGCCCAGCGCTTGTCGCGCGAATGGTCGGGCCATTCTGCGAGGAACATGGGGATGGCGCGGTAGAGGGCGATGTTGTAGTTGCCCTTGATGGAGCCGTTCTGTGCGGTGACACCGTTCCATTTGCCTATACGACCGCTCGATACGGTGGTGGACTGGGCGGAGTAGAAGCTGATCTCGATGAGACTCTCCTCGGGTGCCCAGACATTGTTGGCTGCATTTGTCCAGAGGGTCTGGAAATCAGGCAGCAGCGAGTGCTTGCCGGACTTGATTACTTCGCCTGCGGCTGCTGCGGCATCTGCCCATTTGGAAGTGTCGTTCAGAGGCTGTCCTGCCCATGTGGCGTAGACCTTGGCGAGCAGACCGAGCACCGCGCCCTTGGACATGCGCCAGCCGTTGGATGTGCGCAGATTGTCGTCAGATGCGTAGGGGAGGACTTCAGCGGCCTCCTTGAGGTCCTTCTCGATGAATGCGTACACATCCGCAGGATCTGCCTGGGGCACTTTTGCAGCATTCAGGGACTGGCTGGATGAGGTCATGAGGGGGACGTGGCCGTACCACCTCACGAGTTCGAAATACATCATGCCGCGGAGAGCCTTGGCCTCTGCGATGTAGTATTCTCCGAGAGCCTGGTCGCTCTCTTCCCAGGACGACATCTTGTCCTGCACGGACTCGATGAACAGGTTGGCGTCATAGATGGCCTTGTAGAGTGCTGCCCAGGTGTTCTGGATCTCAGCCTGGGTGCTGGTGTAGGCGTTGGCAGGTATCATACGGGTACCTACGACGGAGTTGCCCTCGGCCTTGGCCTGGTCATTGGGCAGGTCAAACAGGAATGAGAGGTTGTATCTGTAGATGCCGTCCACTCCCATGTCGCTGTAGACTCCGAGGAGTACGGATTCCGCCTGCGCGGCATCCTCCATGTATTGTTCCCTGGATACAGAAGTATAACTCTTCTCTTCGAGCGAACATGAGGCGGCGAGTGCCGCTGCTGCTATTATTGCGTATATGCTGTGCTTTTTCATTGTCAATCCTCCTTAGAATTTGAGTTCGACACCGAAAGTGTAGACCCTGGTCTTGGGGTATGCTCCGTAATCGAATCCGGGAGTCAGAGCGCTCGACAGCATATTGACCTCGGGGTCAAATCCGCTGTAGCGTGTCAGGCAGAACAGGTTCTGGGCAGTGCCGTAGAGACGGACCTTGGAGAGATAGAACTTCTTGGTCAGTTTCTCGGGCAGAGTGTAGCCGAGGGTCAGATTCTTGAGCCTGAGGAACGAGCCGTCCTCGATAAACCTCGAATAGACATCGTATGCCACGTATCCCTTGGCGGAAGGCACCTTGTTGCTGGCGTTGGTAGCGGTCCAGCGGTCCTTGACCTCCACGAGATTGTTCATCATCTCCAGTCTGGACTGGGTGGAGAACATTCGCTGTGCATTGTAGACATCGTTGCCGACTGTAAACTGCAGCAGGAAACTGAGGTCAAATCCGTACAGACTGAATGTGTTGGTGATACCGCCGTACCAGTCGGGATTGCCGTTACCTATGATGGTACGGTCATCGGAAGTGATGATGCCGTCACCGTCAATATCCTTGTATTTGACAAATCCGGGCTGGACTGCCTCACCAGCGTGTGCGCTGATGTCGGGAATACCGGGCTTGAGCTGCATGCTGCCGTCGGGCAGGAGGTTGAAGTCCGAAGTCTGGTATACGCCGTCGAATACATAGCCGTACATGTTGCCGAGGGACTTGCCGACCTCCGCTATGTAGTCATAGCTGGTGAAGTTGCTGTTGAATCCCGAACGGGACAGCATATAGTCGGCTCCGTTGGCGAGAGACTCCAGGGTGTTCTTGATGATGGATACATTGAAGTCCGTGGACCAGTAGAAGTTGCGGCTGCTGACATTGATAGTCTTGGCAGTGAACTCTATACCCTTGTTGCGTATCTTGCCGACATTCTGCCACTGCGAGGTAAATCCGCTCGCGAGAGGGAGGTTCTGGGCGAGAAGCAGGTCCTTGGAGTCCTTGATGAACGCGTCAGCCGTGATGGTGACCCTGTCCCTGAACAATCCGAGATCGATACCGATGTTCGTAGTGGTCGAGCCCTCCCATTTCAGGTTCTTGTTGGCGAGCTGCGAGGGAGTCAGGACAGTGATCTGCGATGCGCCGACACCATATTGGACCGGCTCATACAGGTCGAGTGACCGATAGCTGATGCTCCTGTCGTTACCGACGGTAACCCTGCCGAGACGGAGTTTGAGGTTGGACACCCAGTCTACTTCCTGCATAAACTCCTCGTTGGAGATGGTCCACGCTGCCGCGAACGAGGGGAAGAATCCCCATTTGTTGCTGTTGGAGAACACCGTGGAAGCATCTGCTCGGACGGTGGCGGTAAACATATACCTGCTGTCGTAGCTGTAGAATCCGCGTCCGAAGAACGACAGCCTCCTCTTGTCGGTCAGAGAGGTGCTCACGCTGCTGGGCGTGGCGCCCATGCCGAGGTTGTTGCTGCCGAGGTCGTCGAGAGGGAAGTCCTTGGCCTCGCCGTACAGGTATGCGGACGACTCGTATTGGGTCTCATGGCCGAGAGTGAAAGTCGTGCGGTGCTTCTTTGCGAAAGTCCTGTCGTAGGTGAGGACATTGGAGTTGCTCCACTTGAGAGCCTTGGTGGTGCGGCTGTTGCCATAGGGGCCGGAGCCTCTGTCTGCCTGGGAACTGCCGTCATAGTAGAATACATCCCTGCGGGTGAATGCGTTGCTGTAAGAGGCCGAACTCTTGAACGACAAGTGCTTGTTGAACTTGACGGTGAGCGAGCCGTTGGCTATCCACTGGTCGGTCTTGTTGATCTGGTCGACATTCTCCGAGTTGATGATAGGGTTGTAGTAGTTGGCGTTGCTCTGTCCTATCTGCTCGAGCAGAGGGTCGGTGGAGTTGAAACGCAACTGCCAGTCGGAAGTGTACAGACCGCCGGTAGGACGGTAGTTGAGAATGTTGCTGAGAACGGAACCGCCTGTACCCTGTCCGTAGCGTGCGCTGGAGGTGTAGTTGACGGAAGCGTCCAATGTCAGCCAGTTGTAGATCTTCTGACGGATCTTGAGACGGCCGGAATTCTTGGCGAATCCGCTGTTGACGAAGATACCGTCCTCGTCGAAATGGGAGAATGATGCTGAATAGGTCGTCTCCTTGTTACCTCCGTCGAGCGGAATGCTTCGTCCTGCCAGTCGAGACCGGCTACACCTATATAATCCTCCATGCTCTGATAGCGGAACGGAATGCCTGCACCGTCTTCGCCTACTTCATAGTAACGGCCGTTGTAACGGGTAGGGTTGAGTTCCATCTGGAGCTTGACATACTCGTAGGGGTTGAGCACTTCCAGTTTCTTGGAGAGCTCCCTGTAACTC
>CAZKRZ010000060.1:0-8133 GCA_964555325.1 uncultured Muribaculaceae bacterium | reverse complement strand
GTGTGAAGATCAACGACAAACACTTCGAGATCATAGTACGCCAGATGATGCGCAAGGTGGAGATCCTGAACCCCGGCGATACAGAGTTCCTGCCTGAGGAGCTCGTCGACAAGTGGGCATTCATGGACACCAACGACAAGATCTTCGGTAAGTTCTACGTCATCGACTCCGGCGACTCCGAGAAGTTCTGTGCAGGCGACATCATCGATGCACGCGAACTCCACAACGAGAATGTCGCACTCGAAAGGGACGGCAAGAAGCAAATGTCATTCAGGGAGGCAAGGCCCGCTACTGCCAAGCTCGTACTGCAAGGTATCACAAGGGCAGCCCTTAGGACAAACAGCTTTATCAGTGCTGCATCCTTCCAGGAGACTACCAAGGTGCTCAGCGAAGCCGCAATCCGCGGTCGCGTAGACCACCTCGAGGGCCTCAAGGAGAATGTCATCTGCGGTCACCTCATCCCTGCAGGTACAGGATTGAGCGAGTATCAGGACATCATCGTGGGCAGCAAGGACGAGATACAGCAGGATCTCGCTGACCTGTAGCGAAGATGACAAGATTCGGGATAGTCGGCACCGGCAGAATCAGTGACTGGGTTCTCCAGGGTGCCGTACAAGATCCAAGATTCAAAGCGGTGGCGGTATGTTCGCGAAGCGGACATAGCGCCGCTGCTTTTATATATAAACATCCGGAAGCATTCACTCCCGATGCCAAGGCATATTCGTCTATGGACGAGATGCTTGCAGACGACAATGTGGACGCCGTCTACATAGGCACGCCCAACACGACTCATTACGGATATGCAATGAGCGCAATCAAGGCAGGCAAGCATGTATTGTGCGAAAAGCCCATGGCGTGCACCGCAGAAGAGGTCGAAGACCTCGTAAAGGCGACACGGGCTCATGGAGTGCTCCTGATGGAAGCCATGATTTCCACTCTGCAACCGGCATTCCGCGCAGCGGCTGACCATATTCCCAATATCGGACAGATACGCAGCGTGAGTTTCAGTTACTGCCAGTACAGCAGCAAATACGACGACCTGCGCAAGGGCATAACGGCATCCTCGCTCAACCCTCAGATGGGAGGAGGAGCGATAGAGGACCTGGGCATATATACCGTGTATCCGATAGTGTCCCTGTTCGGGAAACCTGCAGGCATAGACGGCGCCGCCGGCATAATGGCCGACACTCCTTTCGGGCCGGTGGATGTGCAGGGCTCGGCATTGCTGCGTTATCCGCAGGGATTCACTGCCCAGTTGACATGGTCAAAGGCCTGTGACGGATTTGCTTCCTCGGAGATATGCGGAGAGGGAGGCAACATCTTGATAGACAGCGTGCATCTATGCTCGTTGTCAGAGACGATACCGCATGGTACGCCTGCATCGGGGCGCGGCACAAGACCGTCCGCACAGATTCTGTGCAGGGCGGGCGGCAATACGGACGCCTATTATTACGAGTGGAAAGAATTTATGGATACCCTTGACTCCGGCAAGACGGAATCAGGTATCAATTCACTGGAAACATCGCTCATCACCAGACAGGTGATGGACGAAATCAGACTTCGCTTCCGGACATCCGTCTGAGGAAGCATTCTATCGTATTCTCCATGAGCATGCAAATGGTCATGGGACCTACACCTCCGGGGACGGGCGAGATGACCGAAGCCACTGCGCTGACCGCATCGAAGTCTACGTCCCCGCAGAGTTTTCCGGTCTCGGGGTCACGGTTGATACCCACATCTATGACAACTGCCCCGGGGGCGACCATGTCTGCAGTGACGAATCTGGGGCGACCCACCGCGGCTATCACTATGTCAGCGCGACTGACTATCTCGGCGAGATTGCGCGTGCGGCTGTGACAGATGGTAACTGTAGCATTCTCATTCAGAAGGAGTTTGGCTACGGGCAGTCCCACGATATTGCTGCGGCCGATGACCACGGCATTGGCGCCTTCCATATTGATACCGGCGGACTTGAGCATACGGATGACGCCCTTGGGGGTGCAAGGCAGTATATACTCGCGAGGAGTGTCGAAACGCTGCTGGTGCAACCAGAGGTCAGCGACATTCCGGGGATGGAAACCGTCCACATCCTTGCTCTGGTCAATGGCATTGATGACTTTCTGTTCGTCTATCTGCGACGGCAGGGGCAGTTGCACGAGTATACCGTCCACAGCGGGGTCGTCATTGAGACGGGAAATGATGCCGAGCAGTTCCTCTTCGGATACGGAATCCGGCAGACGCACGGTCTCATGGCTGAAACCAACCTTTTCACAGGCAAGTTCCTTGTTGCGGACATATGTCCGGCTCGCTGGATCGTCTCCGGCAAGAATCACTGTAAGATGAGGTACGCGTCCGTATTGGGCGGGAAAAGATGCAACCTGTGCGGCAAATTCCTCCCTAAGGGAGTCCGACAATTGCTTTCCGTTCAGAATGTGTGTCGTTTCCATTCTTCAAAAATACGGCATTAATTTCTAAATCGGTAAATTTTGGATGCCTTAATAGCATTAAAGGTGCAAAATAGTTAAATTCGCACTGTCCTTAAGGAAACAATTGAAATGAGAGCATTATATCTGACTAACACGATGTCCCGCAGCAAGGAGCTGTTTACTCCCGTACATCCGGGACACGCTGGCATGTATGTCTGCGGACCTACCGTATATGGAGACGCACATCTCGGACATGCCAGGCCCGGTATCACTTTCGACGTACTGCAGAAATTCCTCCGTCATCTCGGATACAAGGTGCGTTATGTCCGCAATATCACCGATGTAGGTCATCTTGAGCACGATGCGGACGAGGGCGAGGACAAGATTGCCAAGAAGGCAAGGCTCGAACAGCTCGAGCCGATGGAAGTGGTGCAGACTTATACATTCAGGTATCACGAGGCGATGCGTCTGCTCAATGTGGCGCCGCCGAGCATAGAGCCGCGCGCATCCGGCCATATCGTGGAGCAGATCGAGGCGGTGAAGAGGATACTCGAGGCAGGATACGCCTACGAGTCCAACGGCTCTATTTATTTCGATGTAGAGAAATACGACAGCGAGCACCACTACGGCATCCTGTCCGGACGCAACCTCAACGACACTCTCGAAGGCACGAGGGCTCTCGACGGCCAGGGCGACAAGCGCAATCCCTACGATTTCGCATTGTGGAAAAAGGCTGAACCCCAGCATATAATGAAATGGCCCAGCCCCTGGGGCGTCGGATTCCCCGGATGGCATCTCGAGTGCTCCGTGATGGGCGCGAAGTACCTCGGAGGCGAGTTTGACATCCACGGAGGCGGCATGGACCTGCTGTTCCCCCACCACGAATGCGAGATAGCGCAGAATGTGGCTCTGAGAGGGACACGTGGCGTGCGCTACTGGGTGCACAACAATATGATCACCATCAACGGGCAGAAGATGGGCAAATCTCTCGGCAATTTCATCACACTGCCGGAACTGTTTGCCGGGGACCATCCCAAACTGGAACAGGCCTATAGTCCTATGACTGTGAGGTTCTTTATCCTGCAGGCTCATTACAGGGGCACGCTTGATTTCTCCAACGAGGCATTGCAGGCGGCAGGCAAGGGTCTCAAACGCATCATGCAGGCGGCGCGTGACCTGTACGCCATGACAGGACACGAAATGCCGGTCCTCGACTACGGAGAGTATGTAGGCAGGACGGCCCCCGAGACCTGCGCGGCGGACAACGAGGAGGTGAAAGCCGTATTTGAGGGCGTATACGATGCGCTCTGCGACGATCTCAACACTCCTGTGGCGCTCTCGCACCTGTTCGAGGCGGTCCGCATCATCAATACAGCCAAGGACGGCAGCCTGACCCTCTCACAGGGAGACAAGGACACGCTCGTGCAGCTGTTCGATGATGTGGTGTTCGGAGTGCTCGGCCTCAAGGACGAACAGTCCGGCGGCGACGGCGGTGACATGGAAATCATCAAAGGTCTGATGGACATGGTGCTCGAGGCCCGCGCCAAGGCAAAAGCAGCCAAGGACTGGACGAGTTCCGACCATATACGCGACTGCCTCAAGGCTCTCGGCATTTCCGTCAAGGACGGGAAGAACGGCAGCGAATGGACCATTGAATAAGCAGCACCCTACACGATGAAACTGATCAGCTGGAACGTGAACGGCCTGCGTGCCGTAGCCGGCAAAGGATTCGCAGGCATATTCGCGGAACTGGACGCCGACGTGTTCTGCCTGCAGGAGACGAAACTGCAGGCGGGACAGATAGATCTGGAGTTCCCCGGGTACAGGTCCTGGTGGAACTACGCGGAGAAAAAAGGCTATTCCGGCACAGCTGTCTACACCAGGGCGGAAGTCCTCGGATACAGTACGGGGATAGGCATTCCCGAGCATGACAGCGAGGGGCGTGTCGTGACCTTGGAACTGGAGGATTTCTACCTCGTCAATGTCTATGTGCCCAATTCCCAGGATGGACTGAAAAGGCTCGACTACAGGATGAGTTGGGAGGACGCATTCCGCTCATATCTCAAAGGGCTGGAAAACGGTGCTGACGGCAAGCCTGCCAAGCCGGTGGTGGTATGCGGCGACATGAATGTGGCGCACGAGGAGATAGACCTCAAGAACCCGGCCACAAACCATTTCAACGCAGGTTTCTCCGATCAGGAGAGGGAGAAGATGAGCGAACTGCTCGCGGCAGGGTTTATCGACACATGGAGATACCAGCACCCCGATGAGGCCAAGTATTCCTGGTGGTCATACCGCATGAAGGCCCGTGAAAGGAATGTGGGGTGGCGCATCGACTATTTCCTCGCATCGGAGGCATTGAAGGACAGGATTGTGTCCACAGAGATACATAACGAGGTATTCGGTTCGGACCATTGCCCGGTGGAGCTGGTCATCGAATAAGGCAAGTCCGCGGGGAAAAGCGTCCTTACGCCAATTAAAGTTATAGGAATCAATCAGAAAGCGCATTCCCGGTGCCTGCACCGGAATGGGAAGAGGCATTCTTGGAAACGGTCTCTATGATATAGGAGACGATACCACAGAGAGCCATTGTAACAGCCTGTGACTCATGCGACAGTGTCGCGAATATGATTCCTGTCGCGAACGGGATGCCATACACTGTATCAAGTGCGAGCGCAACCATATAATGGAATGCCCCGAATCCGCCGGGCACAGGCACAACTCCTGCCACACTGCCCACTAACATTATAAACAGAGCGTCCGTGAGACCCAGTCCGCTGTCAAAAGGCAGCGAATGGATTATGAACAGGCTCATCAGCAGATACATAGACCACATGGCAAGGGTATATAGCATGAACGCTCCCTTGCGCTTCATGCGCAGGCATGACACTATCCCCTGCCATATACCTTTGACGAAACGGCGTACCGGAGGGAGGACTGCAAGGAGCAGGACCAGCAAGAGCAATGCTGCCGCAAGCACCCACCAGAGGTTGAAATGCACGCCTCCAATCGCGGGAGCTATCATATTCTCCGAAACGAAATCCCCGAAATCGGACCATTTCAGGACAAGGACGGAAACACAGAGCAGGGCGAGCACGAACATGTCCCATGCCCTCTCGAGAACTACCGTACCCAATGCCTTGTCGTAGGGCAACTTGTGAGTCGTCACATAACCGCAGCGCACCAGTTCTCCGAGATGCGGAAAGACAAAGTCCGCGAGTTTGGCGATGTTGACACCGTCTATGCACTTGAGACGGGAGGCCTCCGCATCTGTAGGCAGGAGGAGCAGCCGCCAGCGCAGCGCCCGCAGCAGCATCGACAGGACGCCTGCCAGCATCGACAGGAGAACAAAGCCCCAGCGGCATTCTTTCAGGACGGATACGAATTCCGTCCAGTTGACTCCCCGGAATGTAAAATACAGCAGCACCACCGCCAACAATGCTGACAGCAGGTACTTGATGATATTTACCGTTCTCGGTTTCACAGAAGACAAATATACCAATTATAATTGCTAAATTTGACTTTTTCAGCATAAGCTGTTTAAACACAGATATGAAATCAATACTCGGAATAGGTAACGCACTTACAGACATATTGGCCGTCCTCCCCGACGACTCCCTCCTCAAGACATACCACCTGCCCAAAGGCAGCATGCAACATGTGGACATGGAGACGGGAGACAAGATTTGGGCAGCACTCAAACCATTGGGTGTCAAATATGTAGCCGGAGGCTCGGCAGCAAACACAATCAGTTGCACCTCCATTTTCGGAATGCCGTCCAGCTTTATCGGCAAGATAGGCGATGACGAGCTCGGACTGCTCTTCAAGAGTGACCAGGAGCAATACGGCGTCAATACACGCCTGTTCAAGAGCCCGCATTCATCCGGACGCTCGATGGTGTTCGTCAGCGGCGGCAACGCCGAGAGGACATTCGCAGTGTATCTCGGAGCGGCTCTCGACCTCGTGCCGGAGGATCTCAAACCGGAGTATTTCGAGGGATATGACTATTTTCACATCGAGGGCTATCTCGTACAGAACCAGGCGCTTATACGCAAGGCGGTCAAACTCGCGAGCGAGGCCGGGTGCATCATTTCCATAGACATGGCTTCGTACAATGTGGTGGAGTCCAACGAGGCATTCCTGCACGATATCGTGGACAAGTATGTGGATATAGTGTTCGCCAATGAGACCGAGGCCAAGGCATTCACCAAGATGAGCGATCCTGTCGAGGCTCTGCGAGAAATCTCCAGGCACTGCAGCACCGCTATAGTCAAGGTGGGCAAAGACGGCTCATGGGTGCGCTCCGGAGAGGAGGAATACCATATCGACGCATGGCCTGCCGAGACCATAGACGCGACTGGAGCCGGAGACACATACGCCGCCGGATTTATATACGCCCACAGCATAGGAATGCCGCTGAAAGTATGCGGCGAAATCGGTTCGATAATAGCCGCCAAGGTGGTGGAGGTAATCGGCACCAAGATAGACATTCCGCGCTGGAAAGCGGCGAAGCAGGAAATCAGAGAACTTATAGCTAAGAATCAAGACAATACACAGAACCATGAATCTTAAAAACGACATCATTATAGGAGCCAAGGGCTTCTTTATGGGTGCCGCCAATGTGGTGCCGGGAGTTTCTGGAGGTACTATTGCCCTCATTACCAACATCTTCGAGAGGATTATCAGCGCTCTCAACTCCCTGATGAGCGTCAGCGTATGGAAAAGCCTCAAGACAGACGGCGTCAAGGCTTTCTGGAAAGCCATAGACGGAGAGTTCCTGGTCAGTCTGCTGGCAGGAACGGCCATCAGCATATTCTCCCTTGCAAAGGTCGTCACATGGTGTCTGGCATATCATCCGATACAGACTTGGGCGCTGTTTTTCGGACTCATTCTGGCATCCGCATTCACAATGCTCAAGGATGTCAAGGGCTGGAAAGTCTCTGATATACTGCTGACTATAGTAGGAGCAGCACTCGGACTCGCCGTGTGCAAGCTCACCCCCACACAGACGCCTGACGGGCTCTGGTTCATAGCCATTTGCGGAGCTGTCGCAATCTGCACGATGATACTCCCCGGCATATCAGGCAGTTTCATACTCGTGATACTCGGCAAATACGACCTCGTGATGAAAGCCGTAGGCGACCTCAATCTGCCTATTCTGATCAGTTTCGCAATAGGTTGTGCCTTAGGTATCATGGCATTCGCGAAATTCCTCAACTGGGTGCTGGCACGCTGGGAGAGACAGACCATGCTGGTGCTCATAGGATTTGTCATCGGTACACTCGTCAAGGTATGGCCCTGGGCTGACAAAGCGGCATTGGAATCGGCACAGCTGCTCAGAACCGGAGTTGCCGGTCAGCCTATAGAGATGCAGGTATGCTCGGCGGTCATATTCATGGTCCTCGGAGCTGCGCTCATCATCGCAGTCGAGTGGCTCGGCCAGAGCAAGAAGAAATAGTCTCTCTACCTGGACGGAATGGAACCGCCCTCATGGGAGGCGCCTTTGTCATCATGGCAGCGGAGAATCCAGCCAATCAAGTCGGATGTATCCGCAATAGTCCATGAATGAGGATGATACATTTCCCCATTATTTCTAAATCCTTTCCCGGAGGTTACAATTAATTCAGCTTTATTATTTCCTATAAATCGCAAATCATTTATAAAAGCTGTTGCATCAAGTATATTAAGTCCAAGCACATCGGTTTTA
>CAZKRZ010000059.1:0-8197 GCA_964555325.1 uncultured Muribaculaceae bacterium | reverse complement strand
TGTAAAATACTTCCTCTTCAGGCTACAGAATATCTACGCCTAAACACAGGGTTTTCCCCGTGAGCCCCTTTTGCTTTACGCAGGAGGGGCTTATTTTTGTCCCATGAGGCAACAAAAACCCCGATGAAATGGAAACAGAACATCGGGGCAAAAAGCAACGTGTTTGACTGAAACAAATCTAACACACTGCAAAGGTAGGCAATTTCCGCTAAATGTCAAGCCGGTAGTCCTTGCCGTAAAAGATAAAATCTATCACTTTCCTGTTGGCGTCATCAACAAGGCTCATATCGAAATCGATATAGATATCCGTCACGCGCAACCCGAAACTATGCCCAAGCCCTTTACTAATGACCTCTTTGGGGATGCCGATGCGGAGGGCGGTTGTCGCCCATGTATGGCGTGCCCAGTTGGTGCTCAAGTCGGGGAATAGCCCGCCACGCGCTGCCTTGGCGCCCACCGCCACGGGACGCCCTATCGCCTTGAGAGCGTCGTTCATGTGGTGCGCATAGTCCTTATAATCTTTGTATGAATCAAGAGGATTGAGCAGCCACTTCTTGCCCTTGTACTTCTCAATCAGAGCGGCGGCTTCTGGTTCAATCTTCACAGAGAAGAGAGTTCCCGTCTTGTTCCTCCGGTATTCAAATCTCCCGTTAACAACTGCGCTGTCTTTCGCGAGAAACAGGTCTCCTGCGTTGATTCCGCGGAGCAGGAACATCAGCATGAACATATCCCGATACTGCTCTTGGTAGGGCTCGCAGGGCGTATTCAATAGTTCTCTCAACTGCTCGGGCGTGAGAGCCTTCTTCCGGGTCGCTTCCTGCTTGAGGTGGAATGTCCGGAACGGGTAGGCTGTTGTGATGCCGGCGTCGATTGCATCGTTGAATACCGCACGGATATTGCGCAAGTAGATATTTCGCCCGTTGCGCATCTGAGTCTTTGCGCAGAACGCCTCAAAGTTCTGCAAGTAGTCCTTGGTGATGTCCTCGAATGTCTTGCCCTCGAGTTTTGGATCAAAGGCTTCCAACTTCTGGAGGGTATAAGCATAGAGATTTCGCGTACCGGGATTGCTCTTGAGTTCCATGAAGCGGCGGAAGCGGTACTTGAATGTCTTTGCCTCTTGGATGCGGCTGTGCGCCTCGGGGTCGATAGCCTCGAGAATCTTGTCGCGGAGTTCGAATGCAGTCAGCCGAGCGGTACCGCCCTCATCAATTATTTGCAACGCTGCAGAATCGATTGCTACCCGCTTCTTCGCCAAAACGATATTCATCATCTTGGCATTGGGGTGTCCTATCACCTCATTGCGGGATTTGTTCCATTGGGATGCCAGCACTTTTAAGCCGGTTGCAATATAAGCCGCCTGCCCCTTACGGCGCACAGCGAACTTAATGGGAGCCGGTGTTCGCTTTCCGGCTGCTCGTGTGTCGAGGAAGATTGAAACAGTCATGATTGTCAGCGAAAATGGCTTGCACTTTTCTTGCACTCTTTTTTGGACAGAAATGGACAAAAATGGACAAAAATGGACAAGCATTCAGTTTTTTTAAACCGAAATGCGCTGAAATACAATACTTGGGGAGTTGTTAGAATGATTGTAACTAACTGACAATCACTGTTTTGAAAAATTGGTGAGGATTAGCAGATTTGAACTGCTGACCTCTTGCCTGTCAAGCAAGCGCTCTGAACCAACTGAGCTAAACCCTCATTTAGTGACTCCTACAGGATTCAAACCTGTAACCTCTTGATCCGTAGTCAAGTGCTCTATTCAGTTGAGCTAAGGAGCCGTACCTTTATTACTTCGTCATCTGTTTGTCTTTGATGCGAGCCTTCTTACCAGCGAGGTTGCGCAGATAGAAGATACGTGCACGACGAACTTTACCGACTTTGTTAACTTCAATCTTATCAATGAAAGGAGACTGGAACGGGAAAATCCTCTCAACACCGATACCGCCGCTAATCTTGCGAACTGTAAATGTACGGGTGGTAGGAGTGGCACCGCTAATCTGGATGACTACACCTTTGAAGTTCTGAAGTCTAAACTTCTCACCTTCTTTGATTTTGTAAGTGACCGTGATGGTATCACCTGCTTTGAATTCGGGGTAGCTCTCTACTTTCTCATTCTTGAAAGCATCCTCTACAATCTTAAGTAAATCCATATCTCTTTTCTAATTTTTATCGCAACATCGCCAAAAATCCATTCACGTAATGCGAGAGGTTGCTTTTGTGGACTGCAAAGGTAGGAATAAAATCTGAACTTCCAAAAGTTTCTCACAAAAATTCTCAAAAAAAGCAGCACCACTCAATATAAGGCCCACACCCAGACAGCACGACACAACCCTCACCCCGCCAAAGCCAACTCATTGATTTCTGATAAACGGGCAAAATCATTACATTTGTCCGATACACACAAGTCAGCAGCCAACAATGCCAACAGGGAAATACCTCATAGCAGATACAGTCGTTGAAATAGAGACAGGCTTCAACTACACCCACAAGATGTGCGCGGAATATCGCTATATCGGTAACATGGAGCCAGAACTTAAGATTCACCCCACCGAAGCGGAACTCATAAGCGAACGGGAAATCTATCTCCGCACGCAAGCCGCCGAGGGGCATCCCGACGCATACGCCGGAGACAATCTCATAGAGTTCACTGTCACGCACGGACACCTTGCAAGACATGTACTTGACAAAGACTTTCTGCTCATGCATGGCTCTACAATAGCGGTAGACGGGCAGGCATACCTTTTCACAGCCAAAAGCGGCACCGGCAAGAGCACACATACAGCTCTATGGATGAAAGCATTCGGCGAACGGGCGGAAATGGTAAACGGAGACAAGCCTTTTCTGAAGATCGAGGACAATGCTGTCATCGTCTACGGCTCTCCCTGGAACGGCAAGGAGGGGCTCGGCGCCAATATCAGACGCCCCCTCAAGGCAATATGCGTCCTCGAACGGGACACGTACAACCATATCTCCCTCATGGACAGCAACGCCGCAGCTCCTATGCTTATCCAGCAGACATTCAGGCCCGATGACGTCCCCGGTTCAATCAGATCTCTCGGTCTTGTAGCCCAAATGACCGAAATCATACCTGTCTACCGCCTTGGATGCAACATGGATCCCGAAGCCGCGACAATCGCTTACGACGGAATGAATCAATAGTCCGTAAAATTGCTCAACGCAGCCTCCAAAACATAATTCTGCAATCCTTCACAATAGTCGGTATCAGGCACATCCCCGATTTTATATTGCTTGGTAAGTATATAATATCCTTTGCTGCCGTCGGCATACTTATAGTATTCAGAACTCGTGTTTGTAAATACATCGCAGCTCCTAATCAGGTACAATGTCCCTTCATCCAATTTCAGTTGCTTGCTTATAAACGTCGAGCCTTTGTCATAGAAATTGAAATCAAACCAATAGTTGCCGGCAAGGTCATTACACAGATCCACGAGTTCCTCCATCTCGCTGTCATTGTATACCTCGCGTCCTATATGATAGAGTTTCAACGGCCACAATGACGGCTGGGAGTCTGGATATTGCTGCGCCTCCACATAGGACCAGTACTGGGTCTGCACATTGTTCTCCGACTTCATAAGCATATGTTCCACATGCACTTTCGGGAAGAATTCCTCCCACAAGTCATAGTATTCCTGTGAGGCATATTTCGTAAACGGAGTAAAACAATACGAAGTCTCATGACCATCCGCACTGATTCTCACGCCCACCGACAAGCGCATCACAAGGTCAAATGTATAATAACCGGATATCACCCGTCCGCTCACAGGATTTGTAACCTGTCCACGGCAGACCATAGGCCCGCAACACAGACCGCTGACAGGTGCTTCCGGAAACGAAAGTCTGTCCGCTCTCATCTGTATATCCTTGCTATACCCGTCTATACGGCCGCTGTTCCAGACTTTCTCCAGACGGTCTCCCATATCATGAATATCAAACTTGCCATGTCTCACATCCCATACGGCATGCGGTGTAGGCATAGATGTGCCATTGCTTCCGACAAATGAGATAGGCGTCACGAGAGACGGGGCTGACGGCGAGAACTGCACATTCTCATACTCCCCTATATATCTCCATTCCGGGAATGCCGGTTCCACAACATAGCCGAAATGACCGGTAACACAAGTTCCGCCCAACTCATCAGTATCCTCATAGAAAGGGACAAACACCTGAGCCGTAGCGGCATTATCCTTTGCCTTCAGCCCATAGAGCCCCACTACCGCAAGCACACCATCCTCCCAGGCATCATAGACGGACGCATATCGCTGCTGAGTAACATCTTTCGCACACGAATAATCTGTCTGCCCGTCAGCAAGCAACGGATTATCGCCCTCAGAAAAGGCATCCGCGACAGACAGTCTGAGCCTGTCATAGAATGTCGATTTGAAATAATGCCACTTTCGTTCAACGGCAGACATTGCAGATGGCAGTAACGACATTACAGCCACCGGTGTCACAAATGCGTCCATCGGTGTATTCATTTGCAGATTAGACACTTCCCCATATCCGTCTTCGTTGGTCACAATTCCGTCATCGAACAGAAACATCGGAACCTCCGGATGCACAGAAGCATTTACAGAAATCGAAACATTCCCGCGCGAAATGGTGAACCGCGGCAAAGAAGCAGATGGTTCTGTGCCTGCAAGCATGGCTGAGGGCATATAATGCAGATTTTCCGGATCTGACGGGTTATAGCAACAGGTATACGCCCCACACTGCACCGTAGACGGTTCCAATCCACCGAGTACAATATCCGTAACAGAGCCTGCGGAACTCATCCGCACCGTATACTGCCTGACGGAAGAAGCCCCCGGGACATTCAAGCGTCCCCAAGAACCTATATGCTGCGGCTCAGTCAGAGAACATATACTGTCATCCCATTCGACATCCGCATCCATCTTCCAACTGACAGCATAAGGCGAATCATCGCCCGGATATAACACTATATGATAATAATTGTTACGGCATACATCGAAATTGCTGCAATCATCCGTCCCGAGATAGAATCTGAACGACACATCTCCGGACGCTCCCTGTGCCGAGTATTCAGCATCAGCCTGGATATAGGTACAGAGGTCTTTCTTATCCCCGATACTGCCCGGGACTTTATTCCAAGGATCGGAATTACCTTCAAGCAATGTCCCCTGCATATTTTCAGGCACATAAAAAAACACTTCCTCTCCGGCATTGACCTTGTCTATATCCGCCGTACTGCTTGTATCGCCTGCAGACACATCGGACGGACTTGCCGCAACTTGAGACGAGAACGGACACAATGACGATGCGGCCTGCATCAGAGACACTTTGGTAAAGTTGTATACAGCATCCGACACGGCAGATCTGTCTACACGGAATCCGTATTTGGCAAGCAGCCGCACAAGGTTCACAGGCACAGTCTGGCCTGCCGGACTTATATGTATATCCCCTATTATCGCCGACATGGGTATACCTTTTTCCTCCAGCACCGAATAATCAAGAGGTATCTCCATATCATAGATTCCCGCGATGTCGGCAGGAGGATTCTGCACTTCCCCGACATTAGCAACGGCAAACAGAGTATAATCCTCCCCTGCAACGAGAGACATTTCTACCTCCAATGCCGATTCGGAATACACGGCCTCCGCAAGGCTGCCATCGTGATAAACAAATAGGTTCACATCACTGACACAGGATTCTGCCGGGGCATAAACACTCCTTGTATCAGGATTATACGCACAAGGCACGAATGTCACCAATGTAGGCTCTCCCCCACGTACCACTTCTTTCTGCGGCAGTTCTTCGGAAATGCAGGCGTTTAGAGCAGGCAGCATACAACAGCAAAGAAGCACCTCTCCCACATTGCCAAAAATGTTCTGTTTCATCATTTAAAGTATTATTGTTCCACATCATACACATTACCAGGAATCCATTTGTCAATCTCTATGACGACCGACGCATCCGCATGATCCACGCCTATGCGTATATCGTCAAGGTCCTCGGACTTCCAGTCAAAACCTATTTCTTCCAAATACTTTCCGACTTCCACGCAGCGCAGAAGTTCCCCACTGGCATATATATCCATGCTCACATTCCCACCGCCCTGCCGCAGCAGATAGAAATCCCAACTACTGTCATCTCTCCTTTCGGGCTTCAGATTCAACTCCCCGGCAAGCGGAGTCAGCGTATTGAGAGACAGGCCGTTCCATTGAGCACTTACAACAATGGAGACATCATCATGCTCCTCAGGGAATCCCGTCAGACGCACCGAGACACGGGAAAACTGTTTGTGCAGTACAACCGTATCCGTTACCGACTCACAATCCGTGGACAACGCTGCCGTATGGGCAAACAAGGCCCCGCCCTCGACTCCATCCGGAATATGCAATTCATGCCCGGCACGCATAAAACGACCAGAGGCAACACTCACACTGTATACAAGGTTTCCGCGAGGTACACCAACCTCATATAGAGAATCGCAAATCTCACGGCTCAATTCCTCTGAAACCACCGCTGACGCCGCAGTCCAGGCATCCATACGAACTTTTCCGGGATAGCGCAGACAATCAGAGAGTTCTACTGCAAGCAGGCAGGGGCACTCCGCACGCGGTTCCTTGATCGAACAAGAGACAGAAACCGCGCACAGCAATGCCGAAACTGAAAGTTTAGATAGATTCCTCATAAGAAACACCGGCCGCCCAAGCGGATACGGAAATGGAGGCGGATATGCTTCCATGCTCGACCGGAGCAACAGGATCGGACGAACCGAGTCCGGACAGGGTCAAAGCAACGGTATAAGTCGTATTACGCTCTATTTCAGACTTGTCCAAGACCACCGGATAATAATAGAGCGAGCCTTTGATTTCTGCGGCAACGACGAGTATCGTCCTCTGCGGGCTGAACGAACTTGTAGAGAATGCGGATGGTTCAGCGGTAGAACTGTTTGCGTAAGTATACAAAAGATGAGGGACCGAGGGAGCATAAGCATTTCCGTTCGCCAGACTTGCACCAAGTTGCGCATAGGTCAATGACTTGCACGAAGCCTCGTACGAAGACGAACTGCCGATTATATGCGATGCGGACGTCGCATTGTCACTACGCCCATACTTATTGTACCAGGTCACACTCGCAAGCGATGTACTCCCGGAAATCTTCTGCTCTCCGACCACATTGGCCAGGAACACATAGGGAATCGTCACCGTACCATAGGACGGGGGCAGATTATTGGTCACGCTCTTGAGAACGATTCGTGCGGCAAGACGGGAGACATTAACCCTGCACGAGGCTGTGGAAGACGCTGTCACAGAGCACTCGGAAGAGCCTGACATCACAAAGCCCACAGCTGCATCGGTACTGTTTTCTGACAACCCGACCAGAGTATTCTCCAATGCACTCTGCGTCTCCACTTCAGACAGATCCGAACCGTTTACCACCGCATATACGGTCTTTTGTCCGACCGAAGTGGAAATGGTCGCAGTCGTAGAAGAAGAGCCGAGATCCGCATAATGGTCAAGCGTACCCGAGCTGTTGAACACAAGCAACTGGATACGATTAATAGCACTCTCGTATGCCTGCACACCAGTATAGGCATCCAGGGCTTTTGTCTCGGCAGTCCCGTCCGGCAGCACTTGCACGGATATGGTTCCGGATGTTGCCTCAGGGTTTGAGATAGTTTGGTCTTCCTTTGTACAGGAGATTGACATGAGTGCGCATACGAATGCGCCGATAATGAATTTGTTTTCTGTTTTCATTGTTCTAAATATTGATTGAGTTTGTATTGTCTGACAAGTCCGGAAATCTCCGGATCAAGATTGCCACGATGAACGAGGGACGGATCGAGGGCACATGCATCCATATAGCACTGCACAGCATTGTTCTTTTCCCCGAAACGTGCATATAGGATAGCCTTCATGTAGAGTACTGCCGGAGTATTGGGGAGGGATGCCAGTATCTGCATGGCACTATGGTCATAGTCCAGGGCACATAACGCAACAGCCGTATTGAAGTCCTGATACGGACGCAAAATAGCAAGCGCCCGTTCGTAGTCTCTGTCCTTAATAGCCTGCACACCTGAACGATACACTGTATCCGGCCGAGTCGTATGGATAGTATCCTTGACCATACCGCGACGATGCATGCAGAACTCAAAAGACACGATTCTAGTCCGTGGATACAGAGCACTGCGGATATAACGGTAAGACGGCAA
>CAZKRZ010000058.1:0-8279 GCA_964555325.1 uncultured Muribaculaceae bacterium | reverse complement strand
GGTCATCCTTGAGCGTCGCCCTGTTTACCGCGATATTGCGGTAATCAAGCCCGCCGGATTCGCTCTCGGCAAGCATTCTGTCTACCTTGTCCGCGATGTCTTCGTGGAAATCGTTTTCCTTCTCGACCCGCTCTTTCTCTTCATGCGCAGAGAAGTCCAGCAGGAAACTATTCTCACCGCTGAGGGAGTAGCCTATCTGGACAGAGAGTGCACCGGCCAACACCACGAGATGAAATATCACCGTGGCGTACACTCCGGCCATGTCTCCACCCATAAACTTCATACTACTTCTTCTCCTTGAGTGCCTTTTCTATGGTAGCGGTGATGACATCGACCGCCACCTTGTTGTGACCGCCCTGGGGGATGATCACATCTGCATAACGCTTGCTCGGCTCTATAAACTGCAGATACATAGGCTTGACGGTACGGCTGTAACGCTCTATCACCCAATGGACATCCTTGCCCCTCTCCGAGATGTCACGCGCCATTACACGCATTAGACGGTCATCATCGTCAGCATCCACGAATATCTTGATGTCCATCTGGTTGCGCAGTTTGGGACAGGTAAATATCAGGATACCCTCAACGATGATGACATCCGCTGGAGCCACAGTGACAGTCTCCGTCTTGGAACGCGAGCAGGAGATATACGAATACACCGGCTGCTGGACAGTCTTGCCCTCCTTGAGTTCCTTAAGTTGCTTGCACAGCAGATCCCAGTCTATACTGTCCGGATGATCGAAATTCTGTTTGCGTTTCTCCTCGTCCGTAAGGTCGCTGGAGTCCTTGTAATAAGAATCCTGGGGGATGACCACCACCCTCTCCTTGAGACGCTCTGTAATGGCCTTTACGACCGTCGTCTTGCCCGAGCCGGACCCTCCGGCTATACCTATGACCAACATGACAGCCTACAGACTAAAATTCAGCATTCTTGGGAGTACGGGGGAAAGGAATCACGTCACGGATGTTGGACATACCTGTGACGAAGAGCAGAAGTCTCTCGAATCCCAGTCCGAAACCGCTGTGAGGGCAGCTGCCGAAACGGCGCGTGTCCAGATACCACTCCAGATTGGTACGCTTCATTCCAAGTTCCGTGATACGAGCCTCGAGCTTGCCGAGATCTGACTCCCTCTCCGAACCGCCGATAATCTCGCCGATCTTGGGGAAGAGCACATCCATAGCTCGGACAGTCCTGCCGTCCTCATCCTGCTTCATATAGAATGCCTTGATGTCCTTGGGATAGCCGGTCATGATGACAGGCTTCTTGAAATGCTTCTCCACGAGGAAACGCTCGTGCTCGCTCTGCAGATCCGCACCCCAGAACACTGGATACTCAAAGTGCACACCGTCAGCAACGGCCTGCTCGAGAATCTTGATACCGTCCGTGTACTCCAAGCGCACGAATTCGGTGTCGATGACGCCCTGGAGCCTGTCGATGAGTTCGTTGTCGTATCTGTCATTGAGGAAGCGGACATCATCGGTACAACGCTCGAGAGCCCAGCGCACGAGGTATTTGATAAAATCCTCGGCGAGGTCCATATTATCATTGATATCGTAGAATGCCATTTCAGGCTCCACCATCCAAAACTCCGCGAGGTGGCGGGGAGTATTGGAATTCTCGGCACGGAATGTAGGTCCGAAGGTGTAGATCTCACCGACGGCTGTCGCTCCAAGCTCGCCCTCCAGCTGACCGCTCACCGTGAGTGAGGTCTGCTTGCCGAAGAAGTCCTTGCTGTAGTCCACACCGCCCTTTTTGTTGCGGGGCACATTCAGCAGGTCGAGTGTCGTCACCTGGAACATTTGTCCTGCGCCCTCGGCATCGGATTCGGTGATCAGAGGGGTGTTGAGATAGACAAAGCCCTTGCTGTGGAAATACTCGTGTATGGCGTATGCCATCTGGCTGCGGATACGCAGGATTGCTCCGAATGTGTTGGTACGCGGACGCATGTGTGCCACCGTACGCAGATATTCAAACGAAGTGTCCTTTTTCTGCAGAGGGTATCTCACAGGATCGCAGTCTCCATAGATGACGATGTCGGACGCGTTGATTTCCACGGCCTGACCGCTACCAACAGAGGCCACCAGTTCACCTGTAACGGCTATGCATGCTCCTGTCGTGATACGGGCAAGCAGTTTCTCGTCAAAACGAGTCTTGTCCACGACAATCTGTATATTGTTGATGGTAGAACCGTCGTTAAGTGCGACGAACGCGATTCCTTTGCCACCTCTCTTGGTCCTGACCCACCCCTTGGCGAGCACTTCCTGTCCCGGCTGCATCGCCAGCAGGGCACTGACCTTGCTACGTTTTACCTGTACCATATCTGTGTTATATTTTAGATTCCATTCTGAATTTCTATCCTGTGCGGTTTGCGCGCCTCTTCCATCACCCGGTCATAATCCATAAACAGATGATAGAATGCGTTGTCGCCCAAGCGAGAATAGCGTCCAACCAGCGCACGTATCTGCGGCATCATGTAGGGTGCCGACTTGCGCCATTCCGCAGCCCCTGACGGGCGAATGCCGTCCTTTGCCGCTGCATACTCCAGGAATGCTTTCTCGAGCCCGGCCTCATCCAGGAACTCCAGCAACTTGCCATATTCATCTATGGCAGAGAGCTGCTCCCTATGTGTGTCAAAGAACGCGGACGCAAATCTCATCGTCGTCGCCTTGGATGTGGCTGCCATATAGAACTCCGTCACACGCGTAGTGTCTATTGGTACGAACACGTCCGGAACTATGCCTCCGCCGCCATACACGGTGCGACCGCCAGCTGTCAGGAACGACTGGGTCGTATCCACCTTGATATGGTCGGCAGCCATCAGTTCGCCATCGGCATAACGATGATATATATCATACTGATAGTCATCACTGTAAGGCTTCTGTATACATCTGCCCGAAGGAGTATGGAATCTCGCCACGGTGAGTCTGATACCAGAACCGTCAGAGAAATAAAGCGGCTCCTGCACCAGGCCCTTGCCGAATGAACGGCGACCGATGATTACTCCCCTGTCATTGTCCTGTATAGCTCCAGCGAATATCTCCGAAGAGGATGCGGAACCCTCATTGATCAGCACCTTTACGGGCATCGTCTTGAGCAGGCCCTTGCCGTCCGCCTTGTAACTCTCACGCTTGCGGTGCAATCCCTCCATATAGACTATATCCTGTCCCTTTTCGAGGAAAAGGTTGGACAGTACAAGCGCCTGGTCGAGATAGCCGCCGCTATTGTCTCTCAAATCAAAGACCAGCTCTTTCATGCCCTGCCCAAGCAGTCCTGCCGCGGCAACCACGAATTCCTGCGCCGTGGTACGGGAAAACTTGGAGAGCCTGATATAGCCTGTCGTGTCATCTACCATGAATGCGGCATCCACGCTGTGCACGGGAATCTTGCCGCGGGTAATCTCGAACGGAATCTCCTCATCTCCCCTGCCTACAGTGACCGTCACCTTGGTACCTGCGGGGCCTTTCATACGACGGACCATGCTGTCCTGCGGATAATGCACTCCGGCTATGACAACGGTATCCACCTTGAGCAGACGGTCTCCAGGCAGGAGTCCTATCTTTTCGGACGGTCCTCCCGGAATGACTTCTATCACCACCGCGGTATCATTGGGCACATTGAACTGTATGCCTATGCCGTCAAAGTTGCCTGCCAATTCTGTCTCGCTGGCATCCAGCTCCTGCGGAGGCATATATATGGAATGCGGGTCCAGGTCGCTGAGGACGCTGTTGATAGCGGACTCCGTCAATGTGGCAAAGTCCACGGAATCAACATAATTGCTGCCTATCTGCTCCATTACGAGATCCAGCTTGCGCCAGTCGCCGGAGGAGACACGACGCACCGGCCCCTTGGCGGAATATATCACAGCCATGAGCAGGGCACCGACAACGACACCCAGCAGAGCGATAATTATGGGAGAAATCCTCTTCATCAGTCGACCCTCTCCACTTCTATTCCTGCACGACGGAGCAACTCGACTCCGTCATTCAGGCGATATTCGTCGCGATAGACCACACGGTTGATGCCTGCCTGGATGATGAGCTTGGAGCATTCTATGCAAGGTGATGCCGTCACATATAATGTGGCGCCATGGCTGCTGTTGCCGGATTTGGCTATCTTGCTGATGGCATTGGCCTCGGCATGCAGCACATAAGGTTTGGTCACGCCTGTCTCGTCCTCGCAGACATTTTCAAACCCCGACGGGGTACCATTGTACCCGTCGGAGATGATCATGCTGTCCTTGACTATCAAGGCACCGACACGGCGTCTCTTGCAATAGGAATTCTTCGCCCAGATGGCTGCCATTTCCATGTATCTCGCGTCGAATTTTTCCATTGGAACGGAATCTTAGTTTCTCTGATAAAGATAGCGTTTGATACTGCGCTTTGGAGTACGCTCGAAGTCCTCGGGCATAAACTCTATCTTCTTGATCTGTGCGTACTGGGGCAGTTCCGCATTGATTGCAGGCAGATTGCTCCTCAGACGCTCTTCCAGCTGCTCCACACTCATGCCGTCCAGTTCCGCCTGATGATAGTCAGGATAAATCAGGGCGACGAGCTCCTTTTTGTCCTCGACCACAAGCGAGTCCACAACGTATGAGACATTGTTAATCACGGCCTCCAGTTCCTCAGGATAGATATTCTGTCCGTTAGCACTGAGTATCATACACTTGCATCTACCCTTGAGATACAGGTAGTTGTCTTTGTCCATAATGCCCATGTCTCCGGTGCGGAACCATCCGTCCTCTGTGAACGCAGCTGCCGTCGCCTCCTCATTCTTGTAATAGCCGAGGAATACGTTAGGTCCGTAGACCTGCACCTCGCCGGGCACATTACACGGGTCGGACGAATCGATACGCACCTGGCATCCTGCAACAGGGCGCCCGCAAGAGCCGACGCGGGTCTTGTCCCAATGCGCATAGGTGATGATAGGGGCGCATTCCGTCATACCGTATCCGACGGTGAAGGGGAACTTCATCTTGGTAAGCGCACCCTCGACCTCGGGATTGAGCGCCGCTCCGCCCACGATAGCCTCTTCGAACCTGCCACCGAACGCATTGACGAGGGCGTCACGCATCTTGTGGTAGATGTACTGATTGATCAGAGGAATGGTGAGGAACGTCTTGTTCTTGTCCATCACCGGCTTGAGCTTGCTCTTGTACACCTTCTCCAGAATCAGAGGCACGGCGATGATGGCATCGGGCTTGATTTCCGACATCGCTCCGAGAATGACCTTGGGAGACGGCAGGCGGGTCAGGTAATGCACATGCGCGCCTATCGTCATCTCGAACAGGAACTCGAACATCATACCGTACATGTGCGCAGCAGGCAGCATAGCCACCATTTTCGCATCGGGCCCCATCTGCGGCTCCGCCTCGTTATGCGCAAACCACATATTTGCATACAGAGCCCTGTAAGGTATCATCACACCTTTGGAGAAACCCGAAGTGCCCGAGGTGTAGTTGATGAGGGCGAGTTCGTCCGGAGTATCCTCATAATAATGAATGTCGTCCGGAGTGAAACCGCCCGGATACTCTTTTGCAAACAGATTGGCGAGGTTATCCCTGACATCCTGCTGCTCCTGCGTCTTGGCGAAGAGTATCTTGAGAGTATTCATCTGGACAATGACCTCCAGACCGGGCATTTCCGTTTCGGAAAGTCCCTCCCAAATAACCTCATCCACAAAGAACACCTTTGCTTCGGAATGATTGACGAGATAGTGTATGTTACCTGCCTTGAACTCATGCAGAATAGGAACGGGGATAGCCCCATAGGTCAGTGTTGCAAGCATGCACACGCCCCAGTTGGCCTGGTTACGCGAGCACAGAGCCACCTTGTCACCCTTTTGCAGACCGCAGTCGCGGAATGTGATATGCAGATGCGCAATGCGCTTTGCAACGTCCTTGTAATGCAGGGTCACACCCTGGTAGTTGGACAATGCAGGACGATCCCAATTGGCCTTGAAGCTCCGCTCAAAGAGCTTGTTGACTGATTTGATTTCCATTACTTCTTGATTTGGTTTAGAGTTTTTTTGTCTTTTACACGGGCTCCGCCCGCAAACGGGTAGAGCTCTTCTCCACGTACGGTGGGTACAAGCCAATACCTGACATTGGCGATTGTCAGGAGAGACGGCAGACCCGTAGCCGCCGATTCAGTTTGTATTCCTGACCATCCGGACGGTTTGGCGCCGTGGAGGTCGTATCTTTCTATCCGTCCGTCCGCAAGGAGTACCATGACGGTATAGCCATGCGCACCGGTAAAGTCATAGACATCAGGGCCGAGGAGCACCTGTGCTCCGAGGTCCACCGGGAAGCCCTTGACGAAACGCCCGAGCCTGTCCATGAGATATAGTTTGCTCCCGGCTGCGAACAGGAACTGTATCTTGCCGTTGGCATAATAATCCAACTCCCCTACCCTGCCGCAAAGACTTTCCTTGAACGGTACGCCCCAAAGATCCTTGCCGTTCTCGTCGCGCAGGCAGATCGAGAGATGGTCATTCTGGTACAGAGTGTTTCTCTTGCCGGTGGCGCAATTGGTCACGGTGAACGGTCCCTTGGGTATTTCAGGGGTATATGCCTGTGCCTGCTGCGATTCCGAGCCACGGCTGCGGACGCTCTTCAGCGGAGTGCGATCCACATCGAGGCTGATGCCGGACGCCCCTACAGAGAGTGTTGCCGTCTCGCGTCCTGTCGCCGCCAGAGTGCGGTTGACAGCCTGTGCGAATGCCGGACGGAAAATGCCCTCCGCCTCGCAGAGGTCCAGGGCAAGCATAGCAGCCACATTGCATTCCCCTCCCGGGAAAGGACGGTCGGTGCCGTTGCCATCGGGATACCTGACCAGGAGATCGGACATGGCCTTGTGCGAGCCGTATGCCACCCAGCCACCGAAACGCACGCTGCTGCTCTCGTCCTCAAGAGAGAAAACGGAACCGAATGCCGCTGCCGCATAACCGGCAAACGCATAAGGCTCGACATCCTCGGATACGGTCTTGCGGGACAGAGCCGCACAACGCAGCAGCACTGCCTGCATGTTTTCGCCCTCCGAAGAGATCCACGATATAGTCGCCACCTCCCTTATTTCATTGGAGTCAATCCATTCGCCGAGCGCAAGCCCTCCGGCCGCCTTCAGCGCCACGAGAGTGCGTTTGTGCCTGGTCAACTGCCCAAGGGCGTCAATGTATTCTTCGCGCATGGCGCAGAACGAATGCGCATCGGACAGGGGTATTGCCAACGCAAAGTAAGTTGATGCCGGCATAATACCTGCCAATGCGGAAGTGCCGGGCTTCTGCTCAGACAGCAGGCTGACATATTTGCCGCTGCCGCCAGAAAAGCGCATCACGCCGCCAAGATGGTCGGACATTTCCTCGCTTGCGTCAATCGAAAAGCCCGTCCAGTCCGCCGCTTGGCGGAAAAAGTCCGAACACCTGTGATATTTGCGCACAAGGTAATTGCCGATGAACTTGGGCGCGTAGTCATTGGCCCACAGCATCATATCCTTGCTGTCCAGAGCCCCTATGCAGGAGCGGAACGAGCTGTCATCCAAAATGGAATATCCGCCGTCTATATGCCTCAACGCCGAGCCGACAAGCGCATTGGATGTCGAGAACAGCAACATCGAACGCCCGTCATGCCGCTTGAGAGCAAAACTAAGTCCCAGACTGTCAGCGAGAGACGACATCATCACACTGTCCACATCGGCCGGGGCCTCCATCACCATCACCGGGGCGAGATTGCCGCTGAAATTGAGGGCGACAACGGTCCTGGAACGACGCAAGCGGGCACCTCCGGCGGATGAAAGCGTATCCACGAGGGCACGCATGCCCGTGCTCTGCCTGTCAAAAAGCAGACTGCCGTAGAGCCTTGTGTCATCCATTATCAGCGAGGACGCCTTGTCCAAGGAAGAGAAGCATGCTACGGCAGCAGCATCTTCGGGTACTGCAGACAATATCCCGTCATAGTCCGTACGCACAACGGTCTCGCTCTCCGAAGCCGTGCGCGAGGGTGTGTACAACAGCATTACACCGGCTATGATAGCCGCTGCAAGCAAGCCTGCGAACACAGCCGGAACTATGATGGCTTTCTTACCCATAATTTTGCAAATTTAGCAATTTTGCACGCATTCTTGCAGAAATATCCGTATTTTTGGAACCTCACCAATTTATAACTATAGAGATGAAACTCGCAAAACTATCAAATTGTGCCCTTCTGGGCGCTGTTGCAGGGCTCATGCTCACCGGCACGACAGGCTGCTGCGACAAGACTCCCGAGTATGACAAGAAACTC
>CAZKRZ010000057.1:3472-8337 GCA_964555325.1 uncultured Muribaculaceae bacterium | reverse complement strand
ACGCCATGTACCGTCCTTGAGTCCGGTCACGCACAGGTCCTCGCGGTTGAACTCCTCTGTGAAAGGAATGATTTTCAATGCGTCTTTCTGCGAATGGATGTTGCCCCAGCCATGCTCGGAGATGGAATCGCAAGGATAAGGAAGCGACTTTGCGAGATAGTCGAATTCAAGTTCGCCCGCACCGGCCTTTATACCGCTAATCGCGCAGTTTTCAGAGAGTTCGGCCTTCTTGCGTTTCGCATTGATTCTGATGTCTGCGACTTTCTTTCCGGCAAGTCCCTGGGCCTTGAGGAATTCATAAGCCATGACCATCTGTCCGTCCTTGTCCGGATGTATCCTGTCCGCAGGGCAGAAAGAATATCGAGGGTCGGTCTCCTGAAGTTTCTTACTGAGTTCGACCATAGGTGCGTTGAAATCCACGAAGCCCCAGCCGAGGGCGGCTGCCGTATCTTTCTGCGCATCGACAATCCTGCAGATGGCGGCATTCTTGTCGTGGAGGACAGCGTCATTGAAAGTGGAAGTCTCATCGTAAGGAGAACCCCCAATCATGACTACAGTCGCGTCAGACGCCTTTGTCTTGAGCTCCTCCACAATCTTGCCGTAGTTATCGATACTCGAGGCAACCCTCTCATCTGCCAGTTCCGCGGAATTGTCCTTATTATATACATCCATATATCCCGTGTCGTTCATTCCGAACGTGAGGGTGACATAGGTAGGCTCTTTGGAGAACACATCGTAATCCAGACGGAGGAGCATGTCGGCTGCCGTGTCACCGCCCACGCCGCAGTTCATTAAGATCAGCGGCATGTCCGGGAATCTGGTCATATAATACAGCCATATATAGGAATGATAATGGCCTCCGTGGGTAATGCTGTCTCCGATGAGAGCCACCCTGTCTCCGGCCTTGAACTGAGGAATCAACTGCTGGCCCGCAGCCGGGAACAAGGTTCCGGCACACAGCAGCAATGTAGCCAATGCTTTTTTCATCATAGTATCATGTTGATTTTGATTCCGGGAATGTCGCTATCTGGAGAACCTGAATGTCTTGAAGCCGAGATACGGCATCGATGTCTCGAAACATCCGTCCTGCAGACGCACCGTGCCGACAGTATTGCCGGAGAGATCGATTTCCTCCGCTCCGCGGAAAGACCCGTCTACCCTGACCTTGTGCGCAGAACTGTCCCCGGTGTGGTTGAACAGGCGGACAATCACGTCATCGCCGTCCATATATGCGGCAACGATTTCATAGCCGCCGGCATCCGCAAAGGATACGTTCTCTGTCTTGAGACCTTTCCCGCAATAGGCATGGAGAGGTTCGTTCCAGTCATTGTAACTGCCTACGGCCTCTTTCCATCCTCCGTTATGAGGCACTATCGCGAAATGCAGTTCTGTAGGTCCCTCGATATTGTAGTTCCTGCCCCAGAGACCGTTGCCGGAAGACTGCACGGTAAGCGCAAGAGGCCTGCCGCCGCCATAGACATAGGATGTAGTATGGTCAGAGAGGAGAGCCATACCCGCATCCTCGCCCTCGACACTCACCCAGTCGAGCAGAATATTGTGCTTGATATTGTGCCAGTTGCTGAAGTTGGTATCGTCGAGCCGGCTCTTCACGACATCGAAAGGAGCGCCCTTGTAGAGTTCCGGTCTGCTTGCGACAGCTGGGAAATACATATTCAGATGGTATCTGTCATCATAGAATGCCCTTTCTGGATTGGCATAGGCATCTGTCTGACGGTAAGCTCCGATACCGGGATTGCCCTGCCAGTCTATCATCAGGTCGAAATCTATCTTCGGGTCGCCCTCCCGGATAGTGACAGTCTCCACGAACGGATGCGTCCCGAGCATTCCGGACACCCTTATCTTTTTCTCGAACCGGTTGTCCTCGACCACGGTGATGAAAGCCTCCGCATCGGCAGAGGAGATGAAACGGTTCTCGTCATAGAAGAATCCCTTCAGCTCTCCGAAAGCATATTCCCCTTTCTTGACAAGTTCCTTTCCGCCATCCTTTTTGCATATTATGCTCTTGATAATGCCTCCCCTCTTCTTGTCGAAGACTATCCTGTACATATCGTTCTCAATAACATTGGAGCTGTACGGAGCGCGCACGGATAGTTTCTTCTCTCCTTCGTCCACAATCGTCCATGTTGCATAGCCGAATGACGGCACTTCCGCACGGAAGATTATCCTGACGTCTCCGTCCACGAGAACTGTCTCGCTGCTGACAGTCTTTCCCTGTGCGTCTTTCAGGGCAACCCCGTGTCCTGCAAGCCTGTCCGGCAGACTCACGGACACGACTTCATTACGAGCCTTGCCGGTGGTGTTGAACGCCCTTACAAAGAATGGCGCGCTGTCGTCTCTCCACGCATATATATTTGCCGTAAGGCTTGACGTCGCATCACGCATCACTTTCGCGGACACCGCCCTTGTGGACACGGTCCACTTGTCGCAGATCCAGTCTGCCCATGTTCCGTAGTCCTTGAGATTGTTGTAAGGCACAATCCAGGAATCATGATGCTGAGACAGAAGAAGGGTTCTCCAGCCTTCGTCAACGAGGCCGTCGCTGTATCTGTAGCCGTTTGCGATATTGGCCATGACTCCGATTTTCTCGGCGCTGACTATATCGTTTTCGGCCGATCTGACGTTCTTTCCGATTTCCTGCATGACCTGTGAGCCCCACACAAGGGCGCCGAGCACATCCTCCTGGTCAGAGATATAGTCGACCGGGGTAACGTCTGTGGCTATGTTCCCGAAGAAGTTGCGCCACGTGGTGTATGTGCTGGCAACAGGCTTCTTGTCACCGAAATCCGCCCACTGGCTTTCGAGCCACGGGCCCATTGTCCATCCCGCGTCCTGATAGGTCATTCCGACAGGATGCTTGAAGCCCTCTTTCGCGGCACCGGCGAGATATTCAGCATTATTGTTGTTGGCAAGGGTGCTGAAGACGTTTTCGTTGCTGAGCGCTTCGAAGCCGTTTCTCGGAGAACATAGGACAGAGCTTCCGTCCGGACCCGTCCAGTTCACTATCTCCCCGTCGACCGTATCGTAATATCCACCCCAGCATGTGTTTGGACACTTCAGAGAGGCGTATTTGAAGTTGAAGCCCTTGAGTATCTGGGGCAGGCAACTCGTAAAGCAAGGCTCTTCCACGGCATAGGTATCGAAAGTCATTTCCGGGAAATGCCCCTTAAGTTTTTTGATGCCGTACCGGAACTGCCTGATGATGCTTTCACCCGGAATATTGTACATGTAAGGCTGGGCATAGGTCGGATTAGTGTACTCGACGCGGCCGCTCCTGACCTTGTCCTGAAACCTTATATACTCTTTAGGAGTCACGACCTTGACGGAATCCCATGTCTCCGGCTCTATCTCCAGGCACATGGCCCAGTCCGGATGTTTTTCGAGAAGGTCGGACATGTATTTCGTGTACGTCTTCAATGGGTAATGTCCATAAATTCCACCGTGAAATCCGTCAACGAACCAGGGTCCGTCCTGCGCATGCGCCAAAAGGCAACAGGCGCACAGAAGGGCAGAAAGCCCGATTTTCTGAATGCTCATAGCATTATCATTTATGTGATTATAATATAGCCGTCACAAAATGCAGCCGCAGCCATACGCAGACGCTCAGTTCTCATCGGATGAATGCCGGATGCATCATGCAAACGGTGTAAAGATAGAGGGACACCTCCTCTAAAAGGTATACTATTATTTCAAAAAAATATATATGCCCTATATTGAATGTTTTGAGACGATAGTGTACGGTTTTGCTTTACTGCGCGTATAGTTTTGTACAAAAACCATTATTATATGGATATAGCAAAGCGTTTCCCGCAAAATCCCATACTGCGTCCAGGAGACCTTAAGCCTGCGGTCGGCGGCATGGAAATCACCTGCCTGCTCAATCCGGGCGCATTCCGGTACAACGGAAAGACCTGGCTTCTGCTGCGCGTGGCAGAAAGGCCCGTCCAGAAAGACGGCGCCATCAGTTTCCCGGTAATGGACGAAGACGGGACGGTCAAGGTGCTTTCGTTCGACAGGGACGACCCGCAACTCGACTGCTCAGACCCGCGAGTAATCAATTACAGGGGGCAGGACTATCTGACAACGATGTCATACCTGCGCCTCGTATCCTCGGACAATGGTGTGGACTTCCATGAAGAGGCCGGCTACCCTCCGGTCTTCGGGCAGGGAAGGTACGAATCGTTCGGGATAGAGGACGCCAGAGTGGCCGCCATTGGGGAGGGATACTGCATCACCTACACGGAAGTATCCCCTATCGCCGTAGGCGTGGGACTGATATGCACTTCAGACTGGAAGAATTTCGACAGGAAAGGAATGATATTCCCGCCGCACAACAAGGACTGCGCATTGTTCGAGAGTAAGGCAGGCGGCAGGTATTACGCTTTCCACAGGCCGAGCAGCCCCGAACTCGGAGGCAATTACATCTGGCTCGCAGAATCATACGACCTGCTCCATTGGGGAGGTCACAGATGCGTCGCTACGACGAGAAAGGGCAGGTGGGATTCCGCGAGGGTCGGAGCCGGCGCACCTCCGATTATGACAGAACACGGCTGGCTTGAAATCTATCACGGGGCGGACGAGAACAACAGATACTGTCTCGGAGCGCTCCTGCTCGACAGGGATGACCCCTCTGTTGTCCTTGCACGCAGCGAGGAGCCTATCATGGAGCCGACAGCCGATTATGAAAAGACCGGATTTTTCGGGAATGTCGTGTTCACCAACGGCCATATCCTCGAGGGAGACGAACTGACGGTATATTACGGTGCAAGCGACGAGGTGATCTGCGGGGCGCGCCTGTCCGTCAGGGAGATACTTGCAAGTCTCGGAATACTATAGAATTGACCTTA
>CAZKRZ010000057.1:3005-3462 GCA_964555325.1 uncultured Muribaculaceae bacterium | reverse complement strand
ATGAATAACCGAATCACAATGAAACAGTTCTCAAGATTACTGTGCCTTATGTCGGTCCTGACATTGATGTGCTCATGCACCGGCAGCCGGATGCAAGAATCCGGAATCGGCGACATCGACCTGACGGGACGCCTCTACCCTACAAATCCCGTCCCGACGGAGTCCCTTGTCGTCGTAGATCTTTCAAATGACGACATAGAAAGCCAGGTGGCCGCCATTGGCCTCCAGGGCATCGTGAACAGGACAGCCACCGAAAAAGTCTATGTAAAGAACAGCCGCTGCAAGGACAACCGCGGCAACTGGCAGGTCAAGTGGGGCACTATGGCCCAGATGGGACAGTTCTGGCTGGACGAGATTTTCACCGACACGCCGAAGACGGTTCTCGAACCGGAGACCGGCTGCAAGAATCCGGCGTTCAAGGCTATGCTCGCCAGATACCGCGACTGCGTAAAGGGTG
>CAZKRZ010000057.1:2210-2995 GCA_964555325.1 uncultured Muribaculaceae bacterium | reverse complement strand
GCGACAATCGAGGCTGCCACAACAATAGCCGCGCAGACCGATGCCCTGATACTCTCCCCCTCCCTCTACGAACAGTTAGGAGGCATGGACATTCCCGTGATAGAGGACCTGCGTGGAAAGTTCAATTCCAACATCGAGTGTCTCGACTGGCTCATGGACAACTATTTCGAGGGGGCAAACCATGACGTCGCATTCACCTGGTCGCACATGACCACAGACTTCGACCTCAGCTGGGGCGCAGCGAACAAGGACTATGTGGTGGCAAACAGGCTCTTCACATTCTTCCTCGACATCAAGGTCCCGGAAGAATGCCATTATTACGAGAAAGTGATCAAGAAATATCCTGCCGGAACGCAGATTATGGGCTGGACCGACGAATTGTGGGCCGACAAGCTTTTCGCCGACTACGGATACGTAATGGTCCCTTTCATCTCCGTGGAGAACATGACGGTGATGTCGTCATACCCTTCAATAAAAAGGGAGCCGCTGGAGCCGAAAGTATACGATGTGGACAACAACACGGTATGTATAGCGTTCCTCATCTCGGACGGAGACAATCTGCTGCATACGATGGTCTATATGCCTAACACCATCAGGAATTCTCCGGCTTTCGGCGAGGTGCCGATTACGTGGATTATCAACCCGGGCATCGTCGACCTCGCACCGGGGGTGTTCGACTGGTATCTCGACCGTTTCGAGAGCACGGGCCAGGAACTCGGCGCCATGATGGGCGATGGCTCTCCTGATCCGGAGAGATACGAAGGATTCTCATTCTACTGTGCGCT
>CAZKRZ010000057.1:380-2200 GCA_964555325.1 uncultured Muribaculaceae bacterium | reverse complement strand
AGCATTATATCGAGCAGGCCGGCATCCTTACAGTCAAGCAGATGATCGGAGGTGAGCCGGTGGCGTGGAATGTGCAGCCTTATGCCTTGCAGGGCGGCTATGCCGGCACAGACTGGCGCGGAATCGGCCCGTACGAATATCACATGGATTCGAACACATTCCATGTCGGTACGACAAACCATGCACCCGAATATCTCGACCCCGTGCTCGACAATGCCCCCGCGGACGAACCTCTGTTCCTTTCGGTCATGGTAGGATGCGCGGACACCGACTGTGTCTCCTATGCTGCGGAACTCAAGAAAAAGATTCTCGAGCGCAATGATGGCAAGAAATACATTTTCATGCGCACGGCGGACCTCGCCGCCACTTACCGTCATTACAAAGGGCTTCCGATACGATGACATGGTTTGAGCGAAAGACGAAGTAGAACTACTAAAACTACGATATTATGAATATAAGGAAGGCTCTGCTTGCCATGGCGATACTGCTGCCGATGCTCGCAGAGGCAAAAATCACCCTGCCGCCATTCTTTTCGGACAACATGGTGCTGCAGCAGAAATCAGAACTCGAATTCTGGGGAGAGGCCCGTCCCGGCAAAAAAGTAAGGGTCACGACGTCATGGGACGGAAAAGTGACGGAGATTAAGGCAGACGCCGGCGGAAAATGGAGCACGGTGCTTTCAACGCCGGAAGCCGGAGGTCCGTACAGCATTTCCATAACAGACGGAAAAGAACTGACGCTCAAGAACATACTCATCGGAGAAGTATGGCTCTGCGGCGGACAGTCCAATATGGAGATGAAAATCGACGACAAGGTCACCGGCTGGCAGGAAGAGAAAGCCTCTGCCTCGAAACTGAAGAACGTGCGCATCCTCCATGTAGAAAACTCTATCAGCCCCGTTCCGGAAGACAATGTCGTCATCAGGCACGGAGGATGGCAGGAGTGCAGCGCCGAAACAATAGGAGATTTCTCTGCGGCGGGCTACTTCTTCGGTAAAAACCTCAATGAGAATCTCGACATTCCGATAGGACTGATAGAATCATGCTGGGGAGGAACCCTCGCGGAGGCATGGACAAGCGAAAAAGCCCTCAGGGACATACCGTATTTCCATACCAGGCTCGACGACCTGAAGAATATCCCGTCATCCCTTGAAGAGCGCGAGGCCCGTTTCACGGAGCAGATGGACAGGTGGGAGCAGGAGATGAAAAGTTATGACAGAGGCTTCACGCAGGCCGGAGCATCATGGGCTGACAGCAGTTTCGATGATTCCGGCTGGGCAGAGTGCCAGGTCCCGGGATTCATGCAGTACCAGGGCATACATGACGTCCTCGATTATTTCTGGATGCGCAAGAGCATTGACATCCCGGAGTCATGGGCAGGAAAAGACCTCGTACTCGGCGTGGGTGCCGTGGATGACAATGATTTCACCTATTTCAACGGCGAGAAGGTCGGACGCACCGAAGGCTGCATCGCACAAAGGCTGTACACTGTCCCCGGGCATCTTGTAAAAGCCGGACGCAACACGGTGGCGATACGCGTCATGAACACCGGAGGATTGTCCGGAATACTCGGGGACGACAAGTCCATTATGCTCAAGAAGTCTGACAATGAGGCCATTGCGCTCACAGGGAGGTGGAAGTACAATTCTTCTATCGGACTTGAAAATGCGCCCGTATTCCCGGTGAACACCGCGCATGAAGCCAACTACCCTACCTTCCTGTACAACGCCATGATCCATCCGCTTCGCAAATACGGTGTCAAGGGTGCCATTTGGTATCAGGGAGAAGCAAACACCTCGCGCGCAGAGCAATACAAAGACC
>CAZKRZ010000057.1:0-370 GCA_964555325.1 uncultured Muribaculaceae bacterium | reverse complement strand
CTTTCGGCTGCGAACTGCCGTTCTACATAGTCCAGCTCGCCAACTACATGACCGTGCAGACCGGCGCGGAAGAGTCGGAATGGGCGGCTCTGCGCGAGGCCCAGACGGAGACTGCCGCACATCTCGAAAATACAGGCCTCGCTGTCATCATCGACATAGGCGAAGCTAACGACATACATCCCAAGAACAAGCATGAGGTGGGCCGCAGACTTGCCTTGAGCGCCCTTGCAGACACATACGGCAAGGACATAGAGCACTCCGGTCCGCTTTATGACGGGTATACGATTGAGGGCGGCACGATAAGGATGCACTTCAGCCACACGACCGGCGGACTGAAGGCTTATTCATACGACAAAGAGGCGGAAGAAGC
>CAZKRZ010000056.1:0-8354 GCA_964555325.1 uncultured Muribaculaceae bacterium | reverse complement strand
GACTTCTCCACTCTCGCAATCAAGAGCAAGACCGCCCGAGGCAATCTCGTCTCCAAGAACCCTATCCAGCGCATAGTGCTCAAGAGCAAGGGTATCTCCACTATCGCCGGCAAGGATATATGGTATGACGCAGACATCCAGAAACTCAATGACGAGGGACGCGGACTCTATCTCGGACAGTTCAACGGTGATGACAAGGTGCTCGCAGTATTCAAGAACGGCACATTCTACACCACCTCGTTCGATGTCTCCAACAGATACCAGGGCGATGTGCTCCGCATAGAGAAATACGACCCCGACAAGACATTCACAGCCTTGTACTTCGACGGCACCCCCAAGGTCAAGTCCTTCTATGTCAAGCGTTTCTCGTTCCCGACAAGCGACAATACGCCTGTCTCTTTCATCGCGGACGGACGCAACTCCTACCTGGTGGACCTCAGCGAGGACAAGCATCCGCAGTTTATCGTGACATTCGCGGGCAAATATGCCCACCACGAGCCTGAGACTGTCGACGCGGAGAACTATATCGCCAAGAAGGGATACACCGCCAAGGGCAAGAAATGCCATTCGTGGGATGTGGAGAAAGTGGAGTTCACTGACCCCATACACCTCCCGGAAGATGACATTGAAGTCGTGGAGGAGCCCGAAATCGGAGATGTGGACATAGATGAGGCAGGGCCTGTCGAGGGTGAGGCTACCGACAACGGAGAGGAACTCACACTCTTCTAACAGTATCGCGACAATATGACTATATGCCTCATAGGCTTTATGGGCAGCGGCAAGAGCAGCGTCGGCAAACGCCTCGCTGCCATGCTGCACTGCAGTTTTGAGGACCTGGACAGTTATATAGTCAGGCGCGAGGGCAGGAGCGTCCCGGAGATATTTGCAGTATCAGGAGAGACGGCATTCAGGGAGATTGAGACAGCGGCTCTGCGCGAACTGCTTGCCACCTCCGATGGAGGAGTGCTCTCCCTCGGAGGCGGCACACCCACCAGACCGGAGAGTGTGCAGGTGCTGAAAGACGCCGGAGCATTCTGCATTTATCTCAGGACTGACGCCAGTTCCATCAGACTCCGTCTCGGACGGGAGGCTATCAATTCCCGCCCCCTGCTGCGAAACGGCAATATGGACGAACTGCTCGCAGAGAGACTCCCCCTGTACGAGTCTGTAGCAGACATGGTTATGGACACCGATGGTCTGTCCGTGTCAGAGGTGGCACAAGTCCTCGCCGCGGAAATCACAGCGAGAGAACTGCTTCAATAGCAGCGCATTATCTGTCATTGTCCCGTATCCCGGAGAACGGTTCGCACAGGATGCGGCGGCGATATGTGGCGGTCAGCCATATAGTCCTCACAGTCAGATGCACGAAATACGCGCACAGCAGGCAATGAATCGCCGCCGCATCCGGATTTGCCGCCCTGAATGCAGCACCCGGAACGACAAACAGCCTGTCGAGCAGCAGCCAAGAGGCAAAGAACAGCACCATCGCCGCCAGCATGCAATTGCGCATAGGAGCAGATGAGACCGCTCCCTCATACACCCCGTCCCAAGCGAATGCGGCGCAGCCCATAGGCGGCATCAGCAACAGCCACGGCAGAAATTGCCTGCACGCATCTATGACCGCCGTGTCCGAGGACATCATCCGCAGCAGCGGAGTGCCGCACAGCCAATAGACAAACATGAATACCACCCCTATTCCCATACTCCAGCGGAATATATACCTCACAGACATGCGCGTCATATCCCTGTCCCCGGCGCCTATGTATTTGCCGCAAAGAGCCTCCGCCGCATAGGCGAATCCGTCCGTAAAGAACGAGAAGAGCATCAGCAGCTTCATCATTATAGCACCGGAAGCGAGCATAAGGTCGCCGTATCCCGAAGAAATGCCCGTAAATCCTATATAAATGGCTGTCAGCCCAAGAGAACGCAAAAAGAGGTCGGTATTGAGCGAGAAGAATCCGCGTAGCCGCTGCCAGTCGAATGCCTCGCGAATCCCATCTATCCCGAAGCCCGCAAACAGATGCCTGTATTTGCATACGACACGGAGCACGGCGAACAGCAGTCCGCTATACTGCGCAATGACAGTGCCGAGCGCAATGACAGTGCCGAGCGCAATGCCCGTAAAGCCAATTCCCTGCCAGTCCCCGACACCCAATGTAAGGACGATACTCGCACCGACATTGACACAGTTCACCACCAGGTCCGTCAGCATGGAACTCACAGAGTCCTGCATACCTATAAACCACCCCCGCAGGGACATCAGGGACAGGGTCGCCGGAGCAGCCCACACACGCACAAAGAAGTACTGCAGAGCCAGCTCCCTCACCTCGGGCGTACTGTCCACCACGAGAAATCCCAACTTGGTGAAAGGCCGTTGTATGCACAACAGCACCACCGCCACAATGAGTGCGATACCGACTCCGCGCACCAACAGGGAGGCACATGACTTCCAGTCCTTACGGCCGAATGCCTGCGCCGTAAGCCCTCCTGTACCAGCCCTCAGGAAATAGAAGTTCCAATACAGCAGGTCGAAGAGCATCGAGCCTATCGAGACGCCTCCAATGAATGCAGCCGCTCCGGAAAACCCTTCAAGATGCCCGGCAACGGCGATGTCCACCATTCCGACTATAGGAACGGTAATATTTGCGAGAATACTCGGAATGGCAATCCGCAATATCTGACGGTTGATTCCCGGGGCCCCCATTATCTGAATTTCTTGTCTTCCTCCAGCATTCCGAGGTAGGAGGTATATCGCTCTCCGGAGATTTCACCGGATTCGACAGCCGCCTTGACCGCGCAGCCCGGCTCGTGAGTGTGAGTACAAGGGGCGAAGCGGCATTCGTCTGACAAGCGTAGCATTTCGGGGAAGTATTTGGAAATCTCCTCCTTTTCCAGATCTACAAGACCGAATCCACGAAGCCCCGGAGTATCAACCACATAGCCTCCGCTATACAGGGGATACATCTCATACAGGGAGGTCGTATGCCTGCCCTGCAGATGAGACAGGGAAATGTGCCCGACCTTGGGATCGAGAGAGGGGTCGAGAGCCTTGATGATGGAGGATTTGCCCACACCGGACTCTCCGGAGAAAAGGCTGACCTTGTCGCGGCAGCATTCCCGCAGGGTGTCTATCCCCTCGCCTGTCCGCACCGAAGTCTCTATGATACGGTAGCCGGCTCCTCCATATATGTCCTTGAATGCCGCCACCTGCTCCGGAGCCTGGTCGCGGTACAGGTCGGTCTTGGCAAGCACTATCACAGGAGTGACGCCATAGACCTCGCAGGTCACGAGCAGCCGGTCGAGGAAAGGCAGCTTGATCTCGGGGAAATACAGCGAGACCACCAGTACAGCCTGGTCTATATTGGCACCGATGACATGTGTCTGGCGGCTGAGATTGGTGGAGCGTCTGATGATATAATTGTCACGGGGCAACACCTCCGTGATGAGGGCGGGATGTTCTTCGTCCACGACCTCTCCTGCCTCGAAACGCACCCTGTCACCTACGGCAACGGGATTGGTACCGCTCCCTCCACGCAACCTTACGCGCCCCCTGAGCACCGCCGGGAACACATTCCATTCCGGCAGCCGGGAGAGTTCAAAATGACTTCCCGCATTCTTGACTACTGTAGCTGTACCTGTCTGAGACATATATCTATCTGGCTTGTTTTGCAAAAATAACGAAAAACAGCGTAAGACTCAGCATCTGAAGAAAAGGGCTCTCAATAAAAATGCGTATATTTGAAAGTTGTAAACATTACAGACGAATATGAATATTTCTGCACGCATCTTACGCATCACGTCGCTGCCGGCACTTGCAGTGCTCGCAATACTGGCGACATCCTGCCTCAAGTCCAGCGAATCCTCTTATACGATGTACTCGTTCGTATCTGTGCTCTCCCCCACATCGCTGAAAGCCGATGATGGAGCCAAGTTCAATGTCATAGCAGACAACTCCGACGGCAAATGGGTGAGCGAGAGCAGGCTGTATATCATGTATACCATCAAAGGAGGGGCTGCCTCCACAGACGGATACGACATGACTCTCGAGGAATACGCTCCCGTACAGATCAAAAACGCATTGTTCAAGAGCAGTGCCGACTCCACCGTCTATGGTAAAGACCCCGTCAAATTCAGCGGAGGTGCGATTTCCGGCACGGAAAACAATAAATATTTCAACGTACTCGCCTGCTACACAGCCAGAAAGGGCACTACCACACCTCATACAGTGGACATCGTGGTGGATGACAGCGAGCAGGAATCGGGTACCCTCTCCATGTCATTGGTCCACAACGGCGCAGGAGAAGTCTACGGCAATGCCACTATCCCGTCATCGGATTTCGTGCTTGTATACAAATACCTGTCGTTCCCGTACGGGCAGGTGACAGGAGGCAAGGACATCTCCACCATGAAAATCAACTACACATATTATAACACAGATAGCAGCGGTGCACTGAGCACCACGACAAGCGAACAAACTATAACCGTCAATATCAAGTAACCACATCATGGATCAGGCTACACGCAAGAGATACCACTATTGGCAATGGAGGACTATCATTGTCTCAATGGTCGTCTATGCCATCTACTATTTTGTAAGGAAGAACTTTTCTATAGCCATGCCCGGCCTCACAGCCGAGTACGGCATATCCAATACGAGTTTCGGTGTCATCATCGCCATCGGCTCGCTCATCTACGGATTGAGCCGTTTCATCAACGGATTCATCGTCGAGAGGGTCAGTACCAAGGTGTTCATGGCAATAGGACTGCTGCTCTGCGCCGCCGCCAACTTCGCATTCGGATTCGGCGTGGACCTCAGTTACCTGATAACCGGCGTGCATGAGGGTCCCCAATTCGTCAACATGCTCGTCCTGCTGATGGGTGTGACCATCGTACTCAACCAGTATTTCCAGGGCTTCGGATACCCGCCGTGCGCACGTATGCTGCCGCAGTGGATCAGCCCGGGAGAACTCGCCACCAAGATGAGTATCTGGAACACTTCCCACTCGATAGGCGCATTCTGCGCCGTGGTTGTATGCGGACTCATCATGACCAATATGGGTGCAGACATGAGCGGAGACAGCAATGTAATCGCCAGGATTACAGCCAATCTCGCCGCGAGCATCAAGGGCTGGGACGACCTGTCGGCGGCTGACCAGGCTGCCAAGGTCATGAGTTACGCAGGACATTACGGTGCATGGCGTATGTGTTTCATCATCCCCGGTATCGTGGCGATAGGCGGAGCCATTCTCTGTCTGCTCGCTCTCAAGGACACTCCCCAGAGCGTTGGCCTCCCCGAGATGGAAGGCACGCACACCGGCAAGGAAGTGACCGAGGGCAAGAAAGGCGCACACAAGGCTTTCCTCGCACACATGGTGTTCCGCAACAAATGGATATGGATGCTCTCCATCGCCAACATATTTGTCTACGTATTGAGGATGGGCGTCCTCGACTGGGGCCCGAAATTCCTCACCGAAGACAGGGGCATGGATATCAACGGTGCGGCATGGTCAGTGGCGGTGTTTGAATTGACCGCCATTGTCGGTACCATATTCGCCGGATGGGCTTCCGACCACATATTCAAAGGCAAATCGCACAGGATGTGCCTGTTCTGCATGATTGGAGCAGTGCTGTTCCTCGGCATATTCGCACTCGTGCCGCTGCCGCCGGTAGTATCGACTCTCGTGCTGGCTCTCAGCGGATTCTGCATCTACGGTCCTCAGGCCCTCATCGGTATAGGCTCCGCCAACCAGGCGACCAAGGAGGCTTCCGCCACCGCCAACGGACTCGCAGGTATCTGCGGATATGTAGGCTCTGCCCTGTCGGCCCTCGGTGTCGGATTCATCGCCGACCACTTCGGCTGGTCCTCTGTATTCATCACATTCATCGTCGTGGGCTGCATCGGAGCAGTCATATTCGCAATGATGTGGAAGGCCCCCAGGGACGGATACGAGAGATCGCAGCAATTCACATCCAAGTATACAGAAGATTAAGTGAAACTGCTGTCCCGGATATGGCTGCCGGCCACCGTCATTACGGTGATAGGAGCACAGATGATTCCCTCCCGCGCACAGGGGGAGGGAATGTTTTCGGATATGTCCGGACAGGCGTCGGTCGCCGATACTGTCGTATATCCGGCAGACGGATATCGCCGGTTCTGGGATCCCGATGAGCGCCGTTCTTCCGAACAGATTGCGGACAGCCTGCTCGATGCAGGAACATTCGCATTCGGAGAAGAAGTGTCATACGGCTCGGGCAGACCGGAGGCATTGGACACGATAGTGGCTCCGGACTCGCTCCGCGAGAGTGACGCATTCCGCTACAAGTATTTCGCCGCGCTCCGGGATTCGCTCAGCCATGTATATGTCCGGGATTCGCTCATCAACGCAGGAGACTCCCTTGACTGGCCGGTGCTGGATTCGCTGTATGCGGTAGATTCCATATATGCCGCGCAGGTGGCGTTCAAGGCATGGTACGCCGGTCTCAACAAGACAGACCGCAAGAAATATGACGCGGAACAGCTGGCGCAGGTCAAGCTCGCCCGCATGGACAGCATTGCCGCGGTCAAAGACAGCATCAGGGCATACAAGGACAGCGTCCTGGAGAATACTCCGCGCATCCTCGAATCCTATGTATTCCGGGATTCGCTACGTTATATGCGCATTCTGTCGTGGACACACGACCGTGATTTCCACAACGTACGCCTGCGCGAACAGGACACTTCGTACAATTACCGATATTACGACTTCCCTTTTGAAAGGGAGAATCCGGGCGGAGTATGGCTCGGAACGGCAGGCAGTCCGGTATTGTCTTACGACATCAGCAAGCGCAGCCGCGAGGACGGGGTGTATTTCTATGACGCACTCAACTCCTGGACCTACAATCCGGAGACGCTGCCGATGTACAACACCAAGACTCCCTATACGGAACTCTGCTATACAGGTTCGCTGCTGACAGGTTCCAGCAAGGGCTCTGACAATCTGCACCTGCTCACCACGCAAAACATCACTCCGGCATTCAACTTCATGCTGATGTACGACAGGTTCGGCTCGGAGGGCAATATCACCAACGAGAGCACCGCCAACAAGACATCCGCAATAGGGCTCAACTACACCGGCAAACGTTATCTGGCTCATGCCGGCATCATACGCAACAAGGTCAAGAGGACGGAGAGCGGCGGTATCACGGACAATATGTGGATACGGGATACGACCGTGGACTCCCGCGAAATAGCGGTTGCACTGTCCGATGCGTCCAGTCAGACATCCAAGACTACATTCTTCATAGACCAGCAGTACCGCATACCGTTCACATTCCTCGACAGGATAGGACGGCGGAAAGCGGAAGCGCAGATTGACTCGACAGCGGTTGGGGAAGATGCGCCGGAGGAGGACGAGGAAGAAGAAGATGACGATGAAGAAGGCACGGCTGCCGTCAAGGAGGAGGACATGGATATAACCACGGCATTCATCGGACATAGCAGCGACTGGTCGGTGTACACGAGGAGTTACCATGACCGCATGACCTCTACCGAGGAAAGGGACTTCTACGGCAATGTATTCAACTACAACCCTGCATCTTCTGCGGACTCGCTGAGAGTGAGCAAGTTGGACAACAAGGTATTCCTGCGCCTGCAGCCGTGGCACAATGAGGCGGTAGTGTCCAGACTCGATGTCGGCATAGGCGAGAAGATAATGAACTGGTACCGTTTCGACCCGTCCTATCTCAAGGGCGCGTCTTCCGAGTCCTGGCACTCCACATATCTGTATGCCGGAATCAACGGCAGGCTCGGGGAGCATTTCCACTGGGACGCATTAGCACACAGTTCCGTTATTGGAGAGGAGGCAGGAGACTTTGACATCAGCGCAAATGCCACAGCCAGTTTCTATCCTTTCCGCAAGGCAAGGACGAGCCCTGTGACTCTCAAGTTGCATTTTGAGAGCTCGCTCGAAGAGCCCGACTGGTACACGCAGCACATCGTGACCAACCATTACCGCTGGGACAACAGTTTCGACAAGATTTCCACCACTCGCATCAGAGGAGGCATCAGCATTCCCCGCTGGGAAATGAAAGCCGAACTGACATACTCACTGCTGGCAAACAACATCTGGTATGACACCCTGTCTACCGTCCGCCAGAACAGCAAGGCAATGAGCGTACTGGGAGCATCGCTCAACAAGAATTTCACCATAGGAGGATTCCTGCACCTGGACAACAGGATACTGTTGCAATACTCCTCCGACAAGGATGTGCTCCCCCTGCCTATGGTCGCAATCAACGCCCGCTATTATCTGCAGACCACGAATGCCAAGGACCTGTCCCTGCAGGCCGGAGTGAGTGCCTGGTACACGGACAGC